>CALIRN010000359.1 GCA_938042265.1 uncultured Eubacteriaceae bacterium | reverse complement strand
CTGTCCGAGTGTCAGCTTGTCGGTTGGTACAGTGTAGTCACTGACTTCCTCAACATCGCCGTTATCATAATCGGCTACAACAACCATTCCTGTCTTGTCAAATACATTACCCTCAATGTAGTCAACCTTATCAGGTGCTACCGTAATTCTGATGCCTGTCATTGCTCTTGCTCTGACATTCAAATCTGCTTCCGCTGTCATACCGTCATAAGTAAATGTTACAGTCTTGTCAGTTGCTTTTAACTTAACGTTGTCCTTGTTGGTAGCGTAATCACTTACAATAGCGGTATCTCCGTTATTGTAGATTGCAGTGACAGTATATTTACTGCGGTCAAGCTGCTGTCCTTCAATGTAAGTAACATCTTCCTTTGGCACAACTGTCAGCTTAGTTATCTTTTTTGCAACATTTACTGTGTATGTTGTAGACTTTGTGAGCGTATTCTCACCATATGGCTCAGAATAAACAATAACAACAGTATGTGTTCCAATATCCAAAGGGGTAGAGGCAGACGCTCCGTCAACTGTTACGGTTACGTTGCTGCCAAGGGCAGACACCTTATCAGTTAAGGTTGAACCATCTTCGTATGTACGTAAAAGATTTACATCCTCAAGTGTTGCACCATACTCATATTCTGTCATAGGATTGACAGGTGTTATATAGAACAGAGGACTTACATCATAACCTGTCATAAGGTACTGTAATATATAGGCACTGTCAGCGGAAGTTATTGAATTGTCAGCATTCATATCACAAGAACGCAGGTTATTTTCATTTTCCTTCAACTGCCCTAATGTTATTCTCAGGGCAGCCTGAGCATCACTATATTGTACCTTACCATCTCCGTCAGCATCACCCCATCTGTAAGCGTCACCTACATCGCAAGGCAACAGCTTGCTATTGTGTAGTTTAGCTGTCAGCCAATGATATGCCGCATTAACTTCGGATTTTGATAAGTAAGTTCGTTCATAACCGCAAACATTAAGCGAATTGAAAAGCCGTTCATCATCTGTTTTCATTAAATAAGTATCATCTGTTGCATTGGATAGCCAAGTCTGTATTGCTGCAAGGTCGGTTTCATTAAACACGCCGTTTCCGTCAAAATCACCATACACAACATCATCGTTGGCATACGCCTCTACTGTTGGAGTATCTGAATTAACCGTTGCAACAGCAGCAACTGAAGAAGTTGCCGTATCCCCTGATATGTCAGCTTTAATTGCACTGCCCGATACAGTCACATCATTGCCGGTGACGATTTCTTTATCTTTTTCAGCAGCGGAAACAACACTTATGTTGCTTGCTGCCATTGTTGCCGCCAAGAGCATTGGCAAGGCTCTTTTCACTTTTTTCTTCATTTTCTTAAATCCTCCTAATAACTATTCATCATCAAATCATATTGCAAATCCGATTTCACACAATAACAAATCGGGTCGGGATTGTAATTGTGAGAACGTCTTTCAGCATTTAACTTTTCTGCTTCTTTTTCAGCGTCCTCTTTTTTCTCAAAAGACGATAATTTTGTGTAAGTAACATCGTCCCAAGTGTAAACCTCATAAACATTAAACATCTAAATCACCTCTTATAAAAAATAAAATTATGCTCAATTTGAGCAGCATTTAGGGTGAAGTTGAAAAGGCAAGGTCAACGGTACTTATTATTGCTCCTGCAGCAACAATAACACCACCGCCCAAAACCTGCCAAATACCACCAGATATGCCGGGACCGTTATGGTCCTTCAAGCCGATACCAAACTGTACAACTCCCCAAGCTGCCCACAGACCGCCACCTGCAATAGCTGCTTTAGACAACAGGGACTTGACAGATGTTAAGATGTCATCAGCTGCAAGAGTTGGGACACAGAACATAATTAATGTAAACAGCATAACCATAAACAATAAGTTAGCTGTTTTTGAGGTAATAAAACGACTTTTACCTCTTTTGCTAAGCAGTTTCATAAAATAAATTCCTCCTTTAAAATAAAAAAACACCTGATTTTTAATCAAGTGCAGTGAACAGTAATCTTTAATTTTAAATTTCATCATCAAAATCCAAGTCATCAAGCTCAATATCAATCTCTGTTTCAAGCTGATTATTGTATGCAACTAAATCAAAAGCATTTTTTTCGTTGTAGTCCGATAGCTTTTTATAATTTTTATGGGATTTGATATTGAATTTTTTTGATTTAAAGGGTTTGACGCCTCTTATCCGTAGAATACATTCGTCGTCTTTCAGTAATGCAACTTCGGCAGGATTGATAAGCTCTCTGCCTATAATCTGGTCTGACATAGTATAGCTTCCATAGGTTCCCTTTTGTGTGCTGCTGCCTTTATAGTCAATGGTTGCTTTACCAATCATTTCGGACATTGATTTTGCAGTGTCCTGTTCGCCCGAACCGAGGAACAGCAGTGTATCACAGTTGCCTACAATAGTACCCTTATTGTCTTTATACAAAGCTTTTATTTGAGCTTCATTCTGAACAATGATATTTACTGATATTTCACGGGAACGGATAACTGAAATAACCTTTTCAAAGTCAGGTATCTGACCTATGTTTGCAAACTCATCCAAGATACACCTTACGTGTACTGGTAGTCGACCTCCGTATTCCTTTAAAGCCGCATCGCACAGTGTTTTAAAAAGCTGTGTGTAGAGCATTGCCGCTAAAAAGTTATATGTTGATGACATATCATCAATGATAATAAATAAGGCTGTCTTTTGGCTACCAATAAGTTCAAGGTGCATATCATCAGAGGATGTTAATTCCTTTACAGCTTTTATATTAAATGGAGCCAGCCTTGTTGCTGCACAGGTCAGAACAGATTTTGCGGTTTTGCCGGCAGATAACTTAAAATTATCATACTGCAAGACTGCAAAATGGTCAGGGTCACGTTCTTTAATCTCCATAAACAACACGTCAACTGGATTTACAAAATCTTCGTTTTCCTCTTTGACTTGCATATTTCTAAGCAGTTTCAGAACAGACTCAAAAGTATTTTCCTCCGGTGGAAGTTCATAAAAAACATAGCTAAACAATGCTTGATACAAAAGCTTCTCGTAGTCAGTCCAAAAATCATCTTTAGCATCCTTTGATTTACAGTTTTTTATAATTATATCAATCATCACAAGTATATCTTCCTCTTTTTTTACGTAAGCAAAAGGGTTGTAATGCATTGATTGCGCAAAATCAAGGGTGTTAAAAGAAATGATATGGTATCCGGCATCGGCAAGCATAGCACCGCATTCAATGAGCAACGTACCTTTTGGATCTGTAACCACATAGCTGCTGTGCATCTGCATAAGGTTAGGTTTTACAAAATACCTTGTCTTACCGCTGCCGCTTCCACCGATTACAAGAACGTTATTGTTTTTACGGGTTTGACGTGTGTTTAAACTCATACGCTCCGTTTGGGTAAGGAGCATATTGTTTTTATATCGTTTATCAACAAGCTTGTTGTGGTACATATCCGATGGACTTGCCCATTCCGCTGAACCGTGTTCAGCTTTGAACATATAATTATGGCGAGTGCTTTTGTAGTATAAAATCGCAACAGCAAATAATCCTACTCCAACAGCTCCGCCAATAAGCGGTTCTTTTGCGGTGGATATATATATTTTGTCAAATATATGTCCAAGCTCATCGGTGGTGGCGTTGAGTTTTGCAACAAAATCAATACCCGTACTTTGCTGAAGGTATAGCTCTGTGCCTCTGTTTCCTACGTAAAAGCAAAGTAAACCAATTAATATCAAAAAAATAATATTTGATTTTTTCATAGGCTTACATCCTTGTGACGTTCGGCTACACGCTGCTTGTGCTGTATGTCCTTATTCATTCCATTTGCTTTTTCACGGGCAGCCTTGAGCTTTTCGTCAAGTTTTGCTTTTTTTTCATCCAATCGTGCTTTAGCATCATCTTTTAGATTATCAACAAGATTTTTATTGGCATTTGTAACATATATTTTGTATTTTGTTTCGCCTTGCTCTGTTTTCACAGGTTTTATAAAAAAATCCTGTCTCATTTTTTTAAGCTCCCTACCAACAAGTTTTGCTTGTTCTGCACTTAGCGGTTCACTATCGTGTATGCCCATATTCTGATTTTTGCGTGCTAGTGCTTTCAGACTATGCATCTGATGAGGTTCAATAGCCTTATCCGTTTTTTTATAGACAAATGCCTTAATAGTTGCAGAGCACTTTTTCAGCATTTTTTTTAAAAATTCCCAAAGCGTTTGCTGTCCCTGTTCTTCGAGTGCCATTCTATTCCTCCTTTGCAATGAAATAATTTGATTTAGCCTGACTTGCTGTTACCTGTTACGGTGGTCTGATAGTAAAGTTTGGCATAAAATCCCCCTTAGGTTTTATAAAAAATTCTGCTCAACTTGAGCAGAATTTTTTTTGTGAGTTTAAAATTTTTGTGAGTTTAAAGCTGCAGCCTTAAGCCGTGCAGATGCAAGACGTTCCTCAAGGGAGAGCTTCCTGGAATTGTCCTCAGAAACATCGTCATCAAAGCGTAAATTTGTGTGTATTGTTTTTGACTTATCCAATGCTTCTCTAAGCTGTTCGTTTTTCTTTTTCTCAATTTCAAATTGTGCTTTTGCAATACAATCATCATAAGTGGCACTTGTACAAATACCGTTTATGATATTTTTGACCTTTCCTAAATCAGGGAAATACTGTAGATATTCCCTTATAAACTCTTTATCATCTTCCGTAAGATAAATAGCCTCATACGGTTCGCCCGTTTTCTGAAACCAATAAGCTTGTATCTCATCAGCCTCGGCTGCCGAAAAATAAGTCGTAAATTCCGTAAGCCTGAACAAAACTTCTACTTTTTCGTTAATGGTAAAACAATTGTTCAGTCTTTCTTGCATTTTTGGAGAAATCAGATTGTTGATATTAAATAAGATTTCTGACACTATTAATCACCTCCATACATATTTTCGTATAATTATTCATTTCTTCTGTCAGGGTATAGTTAATAATTAACCTAGTATAATATTTTCTTTTTTTATAATTAATTACTTTTAATTATTTATGTATTTAATTATATTACCGATTTTCTACTTCTAGGTTTTCTACTTCTTGAAAATCGGTATCTAGGTTTAATTGTACTACTTCCCGATTTTCGGTATCTAGGTCCTGATGTTTGTTTTCCTGACTTTCAGTCTCTCGAAAAATAGGTTTGCCACAAAACTCATAAGACCAATCAGATACTTTACCGTTTTTATATATGCGGGTTCGCCTTAAGTATCCTGCAGCTTCTAATTTTTTTAATGAGCTAAATACCTTTGCTTTACCACAAGGTAAAATTGATGTTAAGCCAATGCCGCTGAAACTTTTCCACTTTGGATTTGATGCTATGGATAACATAGTAACTAACAAACCTCTTTCAGAAATATCAAGCTCTTTATCGTTTAAACATTCATTTTCCACAAGAGTATAATTTTTAATGGTTTCTATTCGTCTTATAAAGGGCATTCACAGTCACCTCCATTATCAGGAGTAATAAGCAGCATATCCTTTATTTTTAGTTTGTTGACAGCATATACATTGTCTAAAAATAATACATAACCTTTATTTACTAAAGACTCAACAATCCGATTTAATCTTGGTTTTGAGGTATTTGTTATTTCACTGAGTTGTTTAATACTCACATAATCAGCCTCAGGTAGATTTGCCATTGTAGATAGTAACCCTCGTTCATCCAGATTAAGGTCACAGATTGGTTGTGGAACAATTAGTGGGGTATCAAGGTGCTTAGTAATCATTATTTTTCCTCCTTTTTTTGATTGCAATATAAAAAGACACCCAAATTTTAATTTGAATGTCTTTATTGCGGACTACTTGTTTTGTTTACATTTTTCATTTTGTTCCCTATGGAGTGTCACCATATTTTAATGTTTATAACAAGAATTTTTAAATATAAGTTAAGTTTTCTAAACTTTATATTGACATATTAGAACATTTGTGCTATTATTACTTTGAAAATATTTAAAGTATATCTGATTTAAATCAGCAATAAAAAGGGGTGAATTTATGACCACAGAAGAAAAGAAAAAAATTAAACGGTTGCTTCGTGAATGGGGCAGCTTCAGCAAAGCAATACGTGCCCAAAATGCGGAAATTGCAGAGTTTAAAAAAGCCTGTATGGATATTGAACGTGTTCAGAACAGGGGAGACGAATGTGAAATAATATCAATAGACAGTCTTAAAAAACAGGCAAAAAAGCTAGGTAGCAACATTGATTTGCGTATGAGCCTTAAAACCCATATGGACGAAATTATAGGAGATATGTCCTATGATATGCAAACAGTTATGCGTACCAGATATATAAAGGGCGTCTCCTGGGAGTTAATGCCTTTTAATATGCCTTTTTCCATTAGTGAAAGGCAATGCTACAGACTCCATAGCCAGGCATTGGAGATTATATATAACAGGTATTTTTGCAGAGATGACGATGCACATGATATTTGTTGATAAAAAAACCATAAATTTAGTAAAGCATCGGTTTAATATGTAAAAATAAATTTAAGAAAAATTTTACACTTATGTATTAATTTTCCACCGCCTTTTAGGCGGTGGACTTACTTTGTAAAGCCATTACAGTTAAACTGAAAAATATTTTTTCCATAAAATTCCGTTATTTTAGCTGTTTCATCACTACTGCACATTTAACACACAAAATGTGGATAACTAAACCAATTTTCGATTAAATCCACAACAAAATTCGACTGCAAACAGCAAAACAATGAGGATTAACAGAATTTTTCACATATCCACAGTAAAATTATCCACAAAAATTACGTTCTAACTGTGGATTATGTGGATAACTTTTTATTCAACTATGCCTTCACCCAGTTTAAACACATCTCCCGCACCCATGGTTATCAACATATCCTGTGGATTACAGTTTTTCCGTAAAAACTTTTTCGCATCATTCATATCACCTATATAATATGCTTCAGTTCCAAGTGCTTCAATCTTTTTCTGTAAGTCGGAAGAGGAAACAATACCCGTATCCTTTTCCCTTGAAGCATAGATATCCACAAGCACAACTTTATCAGCAGCTGAAAGCGCCTGAGCAAACTCATCAAGTAAATCATATGTTCTTGTATAGGTATGAGGCTGAAAGCAAATCCACAGCTTATTTATATCATTCTTTCTTGCACTGTTAATGGTAGCCATGATTTCCGTAGGATGATGCGCATAATCATCAATAACCTTAACACCGTTAAAGCTGCCCTTGTATTGGAAGCGTCTGTCGGTACCCCTGTAGCTCTTAATGCCCTTTAAAATCGCATCGATATCAAGGCCATATTTAACTGCAAGAGCAAATGCTGCAAGAGAGTTATATACATTATGCTCACCGGGGATACCAAGCTCTACCCGTGCAACTTTTTCTCCCCTATAAACGGCGGTATAGCTTCCCCATCCCATATCATTATATGTGACATTTTCAACATACCAGTCTGCAGTATTATCCTTACCATAGGTAATTACCTGACCCGTAAATCCCTCCAAAATCCTGTCCTTATCCTTAATATCATTGTTAATTACCAGAAAACCACCCTCGGCGATCCTCTTTACAAAAGCATTAAAGGAGCTATACATCTGATCCATTGTTTTAAAGTAATCGGTATGATCCCTGTCAATATTAAGTATAATTGCACTGTGAGGGTTAAATTTCAAAAAGCTGTCACGATATTCACAGGTTTCAAGTACAAAATAATTTCTGCCTCCCACACGGTAGTTACCTCCGATAGACGGCAGCATACCTCCTATTGAAATTGTAGGGTCTGTACCTGCCGATAAAAATATCTCCGATATCATTGAGGAGGTTGTGGTCTTGCCGTGAGTACCCGCAACGGAAACAGGATGCTTATAGCAAAGCATCATCATACCCACAAGCCCGGCTCTGTCAATAACATCAATACCCATTTGTTTTGCTGCAATAAGCTCACAGTTATCCTCCGGAACTGCAGCGGTATACACAACCAAATCCGTATCGGCTGAAATATTATCACTGTTGTGACCTATAGCAACCTTTACGCCTATTTTTTTCAAATTGTCGGTAATAGCGGACGAATTATTGTCAGAGCCCTCCACACTATAGCCTCTGTTAAGAAGAATTTCCGCAAGAGAAGACATACTGATGCCTCCGATACCTATGAAATGAATTTTTTTATAATCGGATAAATTTTTTGACATAATAATAACCTCACAATGTAAATATAATTATAAAAAGCTTTTACTATTAATTATTATACCCTAATTATAGTAAAATTCAAGCAAATTTACCTATATATACTATTTTTATAAGCCCTAATGTTAAAATTTTACATAATTATTAAAATTATACTATTTTTATTATATTATTTTTATAAAATTTTAATTAATTTTTTTTATTTTTTGTTGTAATCTACCAATGAAATGTGGTATTATAATAGCAAGTAATAAAAGCATTGAAATGGAGGGATTGAAATGCGTAAAAAAGAAATGTTAGCTATGTTGCTTGCAGGCGGACAAGGCAGCCGCTTGGGCATACTTACAAGCGACAAAGCAAAGCCTGCTGTTGCATTTGGCGGTAAATACAGGATTATCGACTTCCCTATGAGTAACTGTGTTAACTCGGGTGTTGATACCGTTGGTGTTCTTACACAGTACCAGCCATTAACGCTTAATCAACATATAGGTATAGGTATTCCTTGGGATTTGGACCGTAATAACGGCGGCGCTGCAATACTTGCACCCCACGTTAAGGGCGGCGAGCAGGGTGAGTGGTACTCTGGTACAGCAAATGCCATCTATCAGAATATAGCTTATATTGATGCCTATGATCCTGAATATGTGCTTATCCTTTCCGGTGACCATATTTACAAAATGGATTATTCCAATATGCTTGACTTCCATAAAAAGAATAATTGTGATGTGACAATTGCCGTTCTTGAGGTTACTATAGAGGAGGCAAGCCGCTTTGGTATTATGAATGCGGACGAAAATGACAAAATCTACGAGTTTGAGGAAAAGCCTGAGCATCCAAAGAGCAACCTTGCAAGTATGGGTATCTACATATTCAGCTGGAAGAAGCTGCGTACGGCACTTATTGAAGACAATAAGATACACTCTGACAGTGACTTTGGCAAGCACATCATCCCTATGATGTTAAATGCAGGTGAAACCCTTTATGCCTACCGCTTTAAAGATTATTGGAAGGATGTTGGCACAATCGAATCCTACTGGGCAGCAAATATGGACCTTATTGAAACACTGCCTTTGTTTAACCTTTATGAGGATTTTTGGAAGATTTATACCAATAATGAATCACAGCTCCCTCAGTATACGGGTGAAAATGCTGAAATACACAAGAGTATTATTTCCGAAGGCTGTTCCATTTTAGGTCAGGTAAATCACTCGGTAATAGGCACCAGCGTTATTGTTGAGGAGGGTGCTGTTGTACGTGACTCAATAATTATGGAAAACTGCATTATCCGCAAGGGCTGTGTAATTGACCGCTGTATTATTGACCAGAACACTGAAATAGGTGAAAATGTAACCATGGGTGCAGGTGAAAATATAGTTAATGAAGAAAAGCCTAAGATTTATAATACTGGCATAACCGTTATCGGCAGCAATACCGTTGTACCTGCTAACCTGACCATAGGTAAAAACTGTGTAATTTACGGTAAGCCTGAGGCAGGGGATTTTACCGATAACAGGCTTGAAAGCGGCAAAACCGTTATTGTTGAGAAGGAGGCGATTTTATGAGAGCAATAGGTATTATTATGGCAGGAGGCAACAGTGAAAGACTTAAAAGCCTTTGTACCCTCCGTGCGATATCTGCTATGCCAGTTGCCAGCTCCTTAAGAGCTATTGACTTCTCCCTTAGCAATATGTCAAATTCAAATATTAAAAAAGTAGCTGTTATTACGCAGTACAACTCACGTTCACTTCATGACCACCTGTCATCTGCAAAATGGTGGGATTTGGGACGTAAGCAGGGTGGTTTGTTTATATTTACTCCTTTCCTGTCAAATGACAACAGCTTCTGGTTCAGAGGTACTGCCGATTCGATTTATCAGAATATCAGTTTCCTTAAGAGAAGTAACGAGCCTTATGTAATTATTACCTCCGGTGATGCTATATATAAGCTTGACTTCCACGATGTGCTTAATGCCCATATTGAAAAGGGCGCAGATATTACAATTGTATGCAAGGACCTTGCAAATACAGACAAGGATATTCGTGATTTCGGTGTTATGGAGCTGGATGAAAACAACAAGCTTACTCATTTTGAAGAAAAGCCTGTTGACCCCAAGAGTACCATAGCTTCATTAGGTATGTATGTTATCAGCAGAAGCCTGTTAATCAAGCTGCTTGAGGATGCTATTCCAAACGGCAGATATGACCTTGTTAAGGATGTTATTATCCGTAACAGCAAAGAGCTTAACATTTACGGCTACAAGTACGACGGCTACTGGACAACTCTTAACAGCGTAAATGCTTATATGAAGGCTAATATGGACTTCCTTAATGCTGATGTACGTTCAATGCTGACAACTCAGCCTTATATTGACACCAAGCCAAAGGATGAGCCTCCTGCAAAATATAATGCAAGCGCAAATGTAAAGGACGCACTTATTGCCAGCGGTACTATTATTGACGGCAGCGTTAAGCACTCAATACTTTTCCGTAAGGTATTTGTAGGTGCAAACTCCTGTGTTGAAAATTCCGTTATTATGGAATCAAGCTATATAGGCAAGGGCTGTACAATAAAAAATGCCATTATTGATAAAGAGGTTGTTATCAGTGATGGTAAATCCGTTATCGGTGAACCTGATAACCCTATTGTAATATCCAAGGGTGAAATAGTTTAATTATTTTAAAAGGGCACATTCAACCGAATGTGTCCTTTTTTTATTGATTTATATACATATCTGATATATAATCTATTTACATATTATGTTTATATTATGGAAAGGAGTTTACACATGAATACAAACAGGCTTGCCGTAAAACCAAACCTGTTATCTCTGCTTCGCTTTTCATTTCCTACAATAGTAATGATGATATTCAACTCAATATACACAATGGTTGACGGTATTTTTGTATCCAATTTTGTAGGTGCCGACGCTCTTTCGGCAATCAATATAGTATATCCCTTTATGTTTTTGGTAATAGGTATAGGAGTTATGCTTGGTACCGGCGGAAGTGCCATTATTGCCCGAAAAATGGGCGAAAATGACCTTATTTCCGCAAGAGAGGATTTTTCATTGCTTATAATAACGGGACTTGTTATATCGGTTATTATGCAGATATCCGGCTTTATATTCTGTACGCCTCTTATTGAATTTTTAGGCTCAACCCAAAGGCTTATGCCCTATTGCCGCAATTATCTTTTATATAACCTTATAGGATTACCGGCATTTATGCTGCAGATGATGTTTCAAAGCCTTTTTGTAACAGCAGGCAGACCAAAGCTTGGTATGTCGGTAACTATTATGGCAGGCACCGCAAATATATTGCTTGACTACATTTTTGTAAAAGAGCTTGGCATAGGTATACGCGGAGCTGCAATAGCAACTGATATAGGATACTTTATACCTGCCGTTATCGGACTTATTGTTTTTTGCTCCAAAAAAAACAGCTTATATTTTACCCGACCAAAATGGCAAAGTTCCACCATTATACGTACCTGTACAAACGGGTCATCCGAAATGGTTACAAACCTTGCCTGCTCTGTAATAAACCTTATGTTTAACCTTATTACAATGCGCATTGCAGGTGAAACGGGTGTTGCGGCAATAACAATCGTACTTTACAGTCAGTTTTTGTTTACTGCCGTATTTTTGGGTTTTTCAACAGGTGTTGCTCCCGTTATAAGCTACCGCTACGGTGAAAACAACACGGCGGAGCTTAAAAAGCTTTTTAAAACCTGTATGACAATTATAATGTTTTTTTCACTGGTATCCGTTATTTTTGCCTTTGTGGGAGATAATACTGTTGTATCGGCATTTGCAAAAAGAGGCACTGAGGAATATAAAATGGCAATACAGGGCTTTCCCATTTTTTCGGTTAATTATATGTTTGCAGGAGTAAGTATATTTTCCTCATCAATGTTTACGGCGCTTTCAAACGGAAAAATTTCCGCACTTATCTCCTTTGTGCGTTCATTTTTATTTATTGTTGTAAGCCTTGCCGTTTTTCCACGCCTGTTTAATATGAACGGCGTATGGATTTCCGTACCCGTTGCGGAGATTGCGGGATTTATACTGTCCATTATATGTATAATAAAAAATAAAAATGAATATAAATATATTTGAAAAATATTTACTGATAAAAAATAAATTTTACTCTTTATCAGCTTTTTAATTGTAAAAAATACAGGCTTATGCTATAATAAGGACAAATATTTTAATAAGCAGGGAATTATTTTTATGTCAGATTTTGTTATTTTTACCGATTCGGCAGCGGATTTATCAAAGGATTATGCCGAAAAAAACGGTATTACGATTATACCCTTTTATATTACCTTTGACGGTACTCAATATTTTAAGGAAAATGTGGATTTGTCAAATGATGAATTTTATAAAAAAATATCTGAGGGAATTATACCAAAAACCTCCTGTCCGTCAATTAATGATTATACAGAGGCATTTAAGACTGCCGTTGACAAAGGCAAAAAGGTTATATGCTTTTGTATTTCCTCAAAGCTAAGCGGTTCATACCAAAGTGCCTGTAATGCCGCGGAAGAATTTAATAAAAACGAAAAAATGGTTTACATTATAGACTCAAGCCTTGCCACAGCAGCACAGGGATTGCTTATAAATGAGGCTGTTGAAATGAAAAACGACGGTCTTGACGCAGAGGAGCTATATAAAAGGGCAGAGGAGCTAAAAATGACAGGTCAGGTCATTTTTGTTATTGATGACCTGACTTATCTTCATAAAGGCGGCAGAATAGGAAAGGCATCCTCATTAATGGGAACACTTTTAAACATTAAGCCAATTATTTTACTTAAAGACGGCGAGCTGCTGCCCGTGGGTAAAATCAGAGGCAGAAAAAAGGCTGCTGCCGAAATTAAAAAAATTGCCTCAGAAAATATGCTAAAATACGGAACATATTCCTGCACAGTACTTAATTTTAAGCAGACAGGTGATATTGACGGTTTTGCAGATGGAATTAATACAACAATACCCTCATTTTTCATAGGCTCAACAATAGGCTCTCATGTTGGTACAAGTGCCGCAGGGATTGCCTATATAAAAAAATACAATAAATAAATAATGGACTGCACTATATTGAGGCAGTCCATTATTTTTATTCTTCACAAGGCATTTTAAAGCTGTAATCAAGTACCTTTTGAATAACATATACTGCATCCAAAGCCGTAATTACACCATCTTTGTTTACATCAAGATAATAGAGGCTGTCAGATGTTTTATTATCTATTTCCGTCATATATGACATACTTAAAGCCTTGCATAAAATATTTGCAGCATCGAAAGAAGTAAGCAGTCCGCTTGTATCGGCATCACCGAACATATAGAGTTGTTCTGTTGTACTTTCTGTTGTACTTTCTGTTGTACTTTCTGTTGTACTTTCTGTTGTGCTTTCTGTTGTACTTTCTGTTGTACTTTCTGTTGTGCTTTCTGTTGTGCTTTCT
>CALIRN010000358.1 GCA_938042265.1 uncultured Eubacteriaceae bacterium | reverse complement strand
AGGGGGCAGACTGTAAATCTGTTAGCTCAGCTTTCGAAGGTTCGAATCCTTCCCCATCCATTATATTAATAAGTATTTATTATATGTGCATGTAGCTCAGCTGGATAGAGCGTCTGACTACGGATCAGAAGGCCGCGTGTTCGAATCATGTCATGCACACTTTTAAGCCTGTTACCGAGTAATCTGTAACAGGCTTTCTACTTGTTTCCCACATTTTTCCCACATTAGTTTTACATGAAAAGAAACGATAACTTTTCAGCAGCATCTGTTTTTACTTCTGCCATTACGTGCACATAAATATCTGTAGTAACTTTTATATCCGAATGTCCCAACAAATCCGATACTGTCTTGATAGGCACTCCTGCCTCAAAAAGCTTAGTTGCGTAAGTATGTCTTATACTGTGCATACCTCTGTGTTCAACATTGGCTCGCTTTAGTAGACGTTCCCACGCGCGTCTAAGGTTACCACCATCAAGCGGATTACAAAACTCAGTTGTGAATAACAAACAATTTTTATCGTACGGAACACCGCAGGATAAGTGTTTAATTTTTTGTTTGTTAATATGGGTTTTAAGAACTGCAATTAAAGGCTCAGGTATAGGGACAATCCTGACGCTATTTTCGGTTTTAGGCGTTTGAATAATTATCTTATGTTCGTAAGAGTCATCAGATACGATGTCCCGCACCTTTTTAATGTTCTTAGAAATTGTAATCGTCTTGGTTTCAAAACTAATATCATTTTCGGTTATAGCTAATAGCTCACCGACACGCAGCCCTGTCCCCAGCAGGATTAAGAAGATTATATCAATATCGTAGCCATCAGAGGCGGCTTTTATCTTATTTATTTCATCAGAGCTGAAAGGATGAATATTCTTTTCAGCAAGCTCCTGCGCTGTACCCGGTATGATTATATTGTTGCAAGGGTTTTTGAGCATCATATCTTCATTTATACAATAATTAAAAAAGGTTTTCAGCAGTTTATTAAGATTTCTGATTGAGGCTGATGTTTTCCCTAATTCTTTCAATGAATTGTAGTGTTTCTGCAAAATTATTGACTTTATGCTGTAAAGTGGCAGTGAGGTTAATTCAGTATTCTTAATATAATTTCTGTATATTCCTTCGTATCTGTCGAATGTTGACGGCTTAATTTTAACCTTAGCAACATTAAAAAGCCAATCGTGCATACATTGTCCAAGCAACTTTTCCTTGTAATCAGCAGTAAGGCCTGCTCTTATGTTGGCGAGGTATTCGTCACGCTTTTCCTCTGCCTCTTTTTTGCTTTTGCCGTAAAACTCTTTACGGATATACCTACCATTAGCGTCTTTGCCGACAGTGGCAGTTACCCTATAATAGCTGTTGCCGTTTTTGTTGTAGTTTGTTTTTACTGCCATATTAATCACTCCTTTATAATTTTGGGTATAAAAATAACACCTTGCAAAACAGGTGTCAGAGTGATATAATGCAATTGTTTAGGCTGATTATATCAAGGTTCCTGTCTTGGTAAAATCGGTTAAGTCTCTTGTTGACGCATGTTTTTTTATTATGTGTGATAGTTATTAAAATTAATAATATTGGATTTTTTTAATTTGACAGTATTTGAAACATCGTCAGAAGTTAAGCATCCTTTGTTTAAAAAACAATATTTTTCCAATTCATCTGCAAAACAGCCTATTTCATTTACAAACTGGCAAGGACTAATAATGTTGTTGTCAATTAACAAATTTACAGCTTGTTTTACTGCAAAAGGCTTTTCAATAGGTATTTCTCTGTCTAAAGGTTCGGAATGCCAGTATTGGCGTTTGGTCATCTGGTTTTTTAGATATTTAATTTGATTATCCGATAAAATATTCAAATCATCACATCGATAAATCATGCTAGAGATTGATGTTAGCCATTTCATTTTTAAATTAATAAAGTGATCAATAGATGTTGAAAAAATATCCCGAGAAAATGTTTGTCTAGGCATTAAAAATGCACCAGCAAAACTGTCAGCCTCTTTTTCGATTTTTTTACATATATTAATATCGTCTAAATCTTCATCGGTATAATAGTCGGCATGCATAATTAAATGCCCCAACTCGTGAGCAATATCAAACCTAATTCGTGCATTTGAATATTTATCACTACTTAAGAAAATATAAGGTTTACCATCATACCAAACAGAAAATGCATCAAGTTTTTTATCACCAAACTCCATTTTAGACACAGAAATGCCATTTCGCTGAATAATATTCATTAAATTAGGAATAGGATGTAATCCTAACCCCCACGCCTCTCTAAGTTGAAGGGCATATTCTTCAATTAACTCATTAGAAATTGGATTTAATGAATCATTATCATAATCAACTCTAGGAAGATTAGGTTTAGGAAAATCAACATAATCACATAAGTAAAGGTTAATTTCCCTAAACAGCTTAATTTTTTCGCAGGCAGCTAATATAGTTTTGGAACGGGTTGTTTTTTTCTTCCTAAAAAAAATAGCACTGTTTGAACTATTGTTAATTGGCATATCTTTATAAAAGAAATTAATATTATAATGCAATATATCAGCCATTTTTTTTAATACTAAAGAACTTGGGGTAGATGTGCCAATTTCGTATTGTGATACAGCTTGTTTAGTTGTTCCAATCAACGATGCAAGCTCTGACATGGAAAAACCTCTGGAGACTCTAGCCTGTCTTATTCTATTTGGTATGATAGAAGTCTTAAAATCTTTCATAAAATCACCTGATTATTGAGCTAAATTTTTTATTTCACTTTTTAAAGTGTTTTTTAATGTAACAATTTCCTCTTCTTCAAGTTGTGGATTTATATATTCGGCATATGATTTTGTATTACCGAGCAGGTTTACATGATATAAAGATGAAGAGTAATCTTTATTCGGAACTACTATGTCGAGATGGGTGAGTTTATCATATTCAGATAGATATAAATATGAAATTTGAGCATAGTAATAGGATAATTTTGGCTCCAGTGTTACAGTATCACGTAGAGGCTCAAGTATAAGCTGTTTGCCTGTAACGTCAGAATTAATTTTTGCATATTCCTGCCTATACTTTGATTTTGGCAAGAGAGAATAGCCCTCTTTTGTGCGTCCAATGTTACAAATGAAATTATCCGTTCTTAAAAATGTAGCCTGATACTTATACTCATTAACATCCTTTGTAATTATGCTAAAATCGGATGTTGGTGTTAGGGACGAATTATACAATTGCCTTTCTACAGCATAAGTTAATAAGTAACCATTTAGAGTTTTAAGTTTTGGAGGATAATTAAAAAATTCTCTATTCTCAATTTTAAATTGAGCGAATGCTTTAGTTGCAATGTTGATACAATTAAAAATACTTGCTTTTGTTTTGTTGTTAAAATCTTGGTCTAATAAAGTTTGTATGTCCATACTTACCTCCCAAATCGATAATTTTATATAAATATTTTATACAATTTAGGCGAAAATGTCAAGTAGATTTAATTAAAAAGATAAAAAAGTCGTTGGAATTTATGTTCAACCTATGTATTTATTAAATGGGGTACGAAGTGGGGGAAGAATAACATCGTGCCTAGGCTGATTATATCAAGGCTTTTGTCTTGGTTGTATCGGTTAAAGTCCTCTGTTGGTAGTATGGGGCTTTTTTTTATTATTTAGGTTGTTCTTGAACAAAAACTTCCTTGATCTCTGAAACTCCTATATCATTTACATAGGTTTCGAAACGTGAAAAGTATCTTCGGTAAATAGTATTTTTTAATTCATTTGCACCCTCTGTCAATATTAGACGAACATATTCTGAATTTACGGCTGATAAAAATTCGGTTTCGTGTTCAGTCAACCATTTCAAAACAGTTGGTTTATGTGCAAGCTTTTTAGGTGGATTGTCAAATCCAAATTCATATATAAGGTCCTTTATGCAGGGCAAGGGATATTCAGAAATCACCTGTATAGTAATTTTATCTGATGTGCAAAAGTTTTTTGCTATTAATTCATTAATGCAGTTTTTATTCTTTATTAGCATCTCTCCCATTCCAGAAGGATGGCACATATGGCACAAAAGCTTCTGTGCTTCAGGTGTAAAGGTAAAAATAAGTTCAGTTATTTTTACCTTAGTAATATATTTTGTTGTGGTCAAGCATTTTTGTAACACTTGTGGCTAAAAAATATCATGATTTGGTTGGTTATGCAGCTACCCGCACTTCATGTGGAGTAGCATAACCGTTATAACTGTGTGGACGTACATAATTGTATTAAACGTGTTAACGGAACGAACCACCTCTGTTTCTGCATTTTTGCGGCTATATGCCACATATTTTTTCACCGTTTGCGTTCTTAGAATGATACTAACCTCGGCAGTGTATTTGTCCGTTGGCTTAACCAAAATTTTATCAATCATATCATTAATTGAAGCTTGTGTAAATTGTAATTTTCCGTCTTTCAAATAGGATTTGATTGTATTTTTTATAAAGACAAAGTCATCTAAAGGATTGCCATCAGATTTGCTCTTTTCAAGTAAAGCTGCTTTAGCCTTTTCAAGTTTTTCTATATCCTCGTTCAGCTTGTCATTACGCTTTCCAAATTCTTCATTTGAAATTTTACCGTCAAGATTTAAGTCAAGCAGCTTATCCTTTCTACGCTCAAACTTTTCAATTTCAAGTTCAAGTCTTTTAATCTCTGAAGCAGTATCCTTTTCATCTATTTGAGCAGCCTTATAATATTCCATATATTTGTCAATGATAAAATCGAAATTGTCATAGATTTCAAGCAAGGACATTGACAGCATTTCAAGTAATTCATCCTGTTTTAATGGAAATGAACTACAGCTTGCAGCACCGTTCTTTGTCTTATGACTGCATATCCAAGTACAATCGGGTTCACCTTTTCGATTTTTTCGTGCTTTAAGATAATAAGGTGCGTTATCGTTGGCACAAAATATCTTGCCTGTAAACAGATTGTTATGCTTGAAAGAGCTTTTTCGGCTTTTGATTTGTGTGCTGCGTTCAGAAAAATAATGGTTGGCTTTTTCCCAAGTGGCTTCATCAACAATTGCAGGAACGGTTGTGCCATCTTCATCTTGCCATATAACCCAATCCTGTGGGTCAATAAACTTCTGCTTTTTGGTAAACATATCAACAATTTTAACTTTACCGCCAACATAAAAACCTTTATATTTTGGGTTAGTAATGATATGACCGATGACACCCCTATTAATTTTTCTGCCGCTGTAATTACGATAGCCTTTTTCGTAAAGAAGTTTTTCAAGCATAGGCGTTGAATACTCACCGCTTGCGTATTTTTCAAAGATAAGCTTTACCATCTTTGCCTCACTTTGGTTAATAACAAGCTTGCCATCTTTTTTTCGTAGCCATAAATTCTTGAATTACCCATTACAACACCGTTTTTGATAGCCTGTGCGTGTCCAAATTTAACTCTGCTTGAAAGCTTTCTAACCTCATCTTGAGTCACACCTGCCATTATTGTTAAGCGGAACTCACTATCTTCATCAAGTGTGTTAATGTTGTCATTTTGAAACAATACTCCCACACCGTTTGATAACAGCTCCCTTGTGAAACTGATGCTGTCAAGAGTATTTCTTGCAAATCGGGATATTTCCTTTGTGATGATAAAGTCAAATTTGCCCTGTTTGGCATCTTCTATCATCCTGTGAAAATTCTCTCTCTTCTTAACTGTTATGCCTGAAATTCCCTCGTCAATGTAACCACCCATTAAAGTCCAATTTCTGTTGGCTTCAATGTACTCCTCGTAATATTGCTGCTGATTTTTAAGTGAATTTAACTGCTCATCTTTCTCGGTGGATACTCTTGCGTAATACACAACTCGCAGAGATATATCCTTTAAAGGTTTTATACGTAGTTCATTACGTATTTTTAAAATATTCATAGTCGCTCCTTTCTGCGACATTTGAATATATACTCCGATAACAGTATACATCAAATATTGCTATTTTTCAACATACAATAAAATAGAGAAATCATGTAATTATTTGAAACGGTAATCTTTACGTATGACATTTGCGATTTTTTCACTGACTGATATATCTATAATTCCGTTTTGAAATAAGGTGTTGTTAATAACTGTTAAGGCTGTATATTCAAGCAATGATTTTGTGTCATTACTGTTCATAATCCTAATACCTCCTTATTTTGTATATTTTTAGGATTGTAATATATAAAGTATTTCCACAATCACCAAATTTATTAAAAAGAACATCAATCGGTTTGGCAACCTCATTTGTCCCTTGTAAGTCTTTCGGCGTTACAAGAGGCAATCTCCCTTTCGTAATAGGCGGAGCAGGTAGTCTGCAAGTATCATTAGTAAGGAGTCTGTAACTGATTTGTCAAAATAAATTTTGAGAAAAATTTTTCTGTTGCAAGGAAGTAAAAACGCAGGTTTAGTCGAAGCCTAAGTCAAGTTTTTGCTGACGAAGGAACAGGGAAATTTGATCAAAATTGATGAAGGCATAATCAGTCACAGCCTCCTTTAGGATTTATCGTCATCGCATAAGCCTTGCCACAGGTTTATTATCAGCTGAATATTTATTGCTCGTGCCTTTACTTCATTACAACAGTAATTCCTCGTTTACAATTCCATTAAGTTCCTCCCACAACATTATATTGAACAGACAGTCCTCGCATATTTTCCGAATGGCTCATATAAATTCGATGTAATTGATATTCCTCGATATTCAGTTTTCAAGGTGCAGTTATGCTAAGTTTTATAAACTCAAAAAGCAAACAAGAAAAAATAATTATTTGCTTTTCAGAATTTACGAAAGCGTATATGTAAATCAGATTATCCAAGAAGTGTCTTTTTCAATGGAAAAATCTATGATTACACTTTTAAGCACCTCTTTATCCTTTTCATTTAAAGAAGTGCCTAACTTTTTCAAAAAAGTATACTGTTCATTGTTAAGGTATCTTTTATTATATTTATAATTTTTGTCAAGCCTGACACCTCCGTTGCTGCCCCTGTTGATATGGATTGGATATGAAAGCGTTAAATCCAAAATATCCCGACTTATTGTTCTTACTGAAACTTTAAACTTGGTTGCTAATTCCAACATGGTAAATTGATTATGAGTTGATAACATATTCATAATTTCAGTATGTCTTTCATATTTTGTCAACGCTTTCACCTCCTCCATATATTTATGTTTTAAGAGTACCACCAATATAAGACAATTTGTGTCTTATATTATAAAAATATTATAAAAAATACAAATATTTCCTCAAGAAAAAGGAAAAATTCGACAAAGCATATTGACTTTTTAAAGAAATGAATATATCTTTAAATTACAAGACTTTTATTAACGGATTTAAGATTTTTGAGTATCTCAAAAATCAGGTTTCACTATTCTGCAAGCATAGCCGTAGGGTAGACATTTTGAAAATTTGCATTTCAAAATTATGCTACCCTACGACGGCTTGTTAAAATTACATTTTAAAATTTGTTTGGTGATTACTCCCCAAGCCCCTACTGTTTTGCTACGCAAAAATTTAGAAAGAATGAGGTTTGTTGTGGTCAAGCATTTTTGTAACACTTGTGGCTAAAAAATATCATGATTTGGT
>CALIRN010000357.1 GCA_938042265.1 uncultured Eubacteriaceae bacterium | reverse complement strand
CCTGCCGTAAATTCCGCATTCGGTATTTGCAGTTACGCTTCCTATAGTATTATTCTTATCTGTGTTTCCAAGCAGCTCACCTGGATTTCCCTTTTCACCCGGATTAACAGAGCTGATTTTTGTAGGCATTATCTTACCGTCTCTTATTTTCATAATTTCCCCGGTATCCACATCCGTTACGGGATGTCCCAAAGCATAAAAATTTCCTTTTTTATCATAACAGGTAATGGTACCTATACCCTGTGTGCTGTCACGTACCCATATGCCAAGCTTTTTTTTGCCGCTTTCACTGCTGACTACAGGCGTTACCCTAACACTGAGCTTTTCTCCGTTTCTATCAACAGTAAGGGTTACGGTCTGGGCTATGCAGCCCTCCACATAGCTTATAAGGCTTTCCTTATCGGTAAGAACAGTTTTGTCAGCTTTTTTTATAAGGTCACCGCTTTTTAAGCTGCTGCCGCAGGGAGTATACCGTCTGTATTAAGCTCCAGCCCTACAGCCTGTCCTCCGGGTATCATTTCCGTATCAGGCAGTACGGTTATTGTGCTGCTTTTTATGGGTATACCGCAAAAAGACAGCCTGAGCTGAGCCATACCCGAGCTTTCCGCTTTAAGAGTAAACGGCTTTGAAAGGCTTACATTTATGTTTTCAGTTACCGGCTTATCATTTACTGCACTTACCGCAAGATTATCACACAAAAGCTCTCCTTTTAACGGAAGATTAAAGGACAGGGTTGAGCTTTCACCGCTGCGTATAACGATTGTTGACGGAAAAAACAATCTTACGGCACAGTAAGCCCCTCCGATAAGAAATATTATTGCAGTAAAAAATAAAATAAACTTTACCTTTATGGATTTATTTATCAAAAAAACACTTCCTTAATTAGTTGCTTTAATTAGGATAACCTTAAGGAAGAGTTTTATTCGTTATATTGTTATGTTAATTGATGTCCTCCGCCATATCCAGCATTTCATCAAAGCTTTTTTCAGGGTGAATTTTATTAAAAATCAGAAAAGCTCTGTTCAAGCCTTCCCCATCCTGAGTTTCAATATAAAGCTTAACAAGCTCTAGCACCAAATTACTGTAGCTGCCATTTGTTTTTGGCAAATTGTTAAGGGCATAATTCAGCAAATCCTCCGCTTTTTTATAAAGCTGCATAAGTGTGTAAATATTTGCAAGCACCTGTATATACTCAATGCATTCTTCATTATCCAGACCAAGTATTTTTGTACGTATTTCCAACGCCTCGGAATACAATGTCGCAGCCTTTCCGTAATCCATCGCCTGTAAATAAAAATCTCCCAGTTCCGAAAGACAGGAGGAATAAAAAATATGGTTTGTACCAAGACTTTTTTTAATAATGTTAAGTGCCTTTTGTTTAAGAGTAATGCCCTGTTCAGGCTTATCAAGCTTTGCATAGCAGTCTGCAAGCCTTGAAAGTGCATTGGCATAAAAAGGCTGCGCCGTACCGTAATGCTCTTTAATAAGCTCAATCAAGGCATTATGTCTTTCCATCGACTCTTTGTATTTGCCCACACGGTATAAAACCGAGGCATAAATACCCAGTGCAGTAATATATTCATCAGGGTTTGATGTAATTGCCTCATATATTGGAAGAGCCTTTTCCATATAGTCAAGCCCTATGGCAAAATCCTTTGTTTCAATATAACACATACCCAGGTTGTAAAGATTATCCCCATAGCTTAAATCTCTTTCACCTCTGGCATTAAGTGCTTTTGCATAATACTGGGCTGCCTCGGAGAACCTGTGGAGCACTTTATAGGCAGAGCCAAGATTATAGCAGGCATCTGTTAAATCTCTGCTGCCCTCCTGAAGGAAGCTGCGCCGTATGTTATAGCATTTTTTAAAGTAGGCGAGCGCCATATCGGCCTGGTGCAATGATGTATGAACTATGCCAAGATTGTTGTATATATCACTCAGCTTAAGACATTTGCCGCTTTGCTTTTCCACCGCATCTGCAGCCTTAAGATACATTGCAGCCGCCTTATCGCATAAGCCGTCCTCATCATAGGCACAAGCAAGATTAAAAAGGTCATTTCCGTATTCAGGCAAACCCGTAAGATTATTCTTTCTGTAATATTCAATAAGGTTTTCACCGTTTATCTGAGCCTTAACAAAATCATTATTATGATAGCTTTTTAAAAACTGATTTCTAAGCTTTTTTATATTATAGGTACTGTTATCCATTGTTTAATCCTCCTGAAAATTATCCGTCAGACGGCTGAAAGCCTCATTTATTACCTGATATGAAAAGCCTCTGCTCACAAGATATCTGTAATGCTTTGCACGCTCCCTGTAATCTGGGCTTGTACAGCCCTTAAGCCGTTTGCTCAAAAGCTCACAGGCTTTGCTCTCCTCATCAAGCTGTGCATTGTCAAGGGCAGCAGATATTTCCTCCTCTGCAATACCCT
>CALIRN010000356.1 GCA_938042265.1 uncultured Eubacteriaceae bacterium | reverse complement strand
CTTATGATTAACGAAATTCAGAATGCCTGGGGTAAGAAGATTGTACAGACAGTACTTTATTTACCTCACTTCTTATCATGGGTTGTTGTTGCTTCTATCTTTACACTGCTTCTTTCAGCAGGTGGTGATGCAACAGGTGCTGACTCTGCAACAGTTGGCTTTATAAATGCTATTCTGCTTAAGCTTGGCATTATTGACAGCCCTATTGCTTTCTTAACCAATACAGGTACATGGCGTGGTGTTTGGTATTTTGCAAACCGCTGGAAAGAAACCGGTTGGGGTACAATTATTTATCTTGCAGCACTTACAGGTATTAGCCCTGACCTTTATGAGGCGGCAGAAATTGACGGTGCGGGCAGATTAAAGCAGACTTGGTATATTACTATTCCAAGTATTATGAATACAATCCTTGTTGTGTTCATTCTTAACCTTGCTAAGGTTATGAACGTATTCGAATCAGTCTTCGTACTTTATAATGAGCTTGTTTATTCTGTAGCTGATGTTATTCAGTGTTACTCATACCGTGTAGGTATCGTTGGTAATGACTACGGTTATTCAACAGCAATAGGCTTGTTTAAGTCGATTGTATCACTTATCCTTGTAACAGCTTCAGATATCGTTGCTAAAAAGGTTAGAGGATACGGTATTATTTAATGAAGGGAGATTGAATGTATGAGTACTAAATTTAGTTTCAGAAAGGGTTATAGAGCTCGTGCGGCATACGTAATATTCAACACCCTGTTCTTTATTGCGTTAATGATTTGTATGGTTGTGCCAATTATCAAAATTTTGGCAGATTCATTAATGAACCATACTGTGTATGGAATGCAGCTTATTCCTGATGAATTCAACGGTATTGGTTATAAGTATATTTTCTCACAGACTTCCTTAAGGTGGCCAATTGTTATATCTGTATATACAACAATAATGACAACCTTTGTAGGTCTTGCAGTTTCTACTATAGGTGCATATATACTTATTCAGAAGGAAATGCCTGGTGTTAAGGTTTTCGGTTATCTGTTGATGTTCACTATGATCTTCAACGGTGGTCTTATCCCTACATTCCTTGTTATTAAGAAGGTTGGTCTTCTTAACACACTTTGGTCAGTTATTTTGACAGGTGCTCTTAATGTTTATAATCTGGTACTTATGAGAAGTTTCTTTGAAGGACTTCCTGCCAGTTTATTTGAGGCAGCAGAAATTGATGGATGTACGCCAATGGGTATATTCATTAAGATTGTGTTACCTCTGTCAAAGGCAGCTCTTGCTTCTATCGGTCTTTTCTTTGCTGTAGCCGCATGGAGTGAGTACTTCCACTATGTAATTTATATTTCAGATACATCAAAGTATAACTTCCAGTATAAGCTGAGAGATTTGTTTGCGGATAAGACAGTTGAAACAGGTGGTATTCCTATCAACCTTAAAACTCTCCAGAGTGCTGCGGTTATTGTATCTATCGTACCATTTATGTTTATTTACCCATTCTGCCAGAAGTACTTCATGACCGGTGTTACAATGGGTGCTGTTAAGGAGTAATCCCTATAACTTAATTAAAATTTTACGTTGGTGTGCATAACAACGTATCAGGACGCTTTAGTTAATAGCTAAGGCGTCTTTTTTTATGTATTTAAGTGGAAAAATCGAATTGATTCATTGCTTATGAGGTTATATTTTGATGATTGGCTGCATATAATTTCAGTATCACAAAGGAGGAATATATATGCACTTAACAAAGTTAATAAATGATTATCTGTCAAAAAATTTGTCTAATATGCTGAAGCAGTCAGAATACAAAAATCTGACGGATGCGGAGGAAATACGCATAAGAATAGGACAACCTATGTACATACGCTGCGGGATAAAAGAGTTGTATATCGGTGGTAATAATGCGGAGAATGCTTACAGACCGACTATGGAAGATATTCAGATAACGATCAATAAAATGAGCGACTATTCTGTTTATGCTTTTAATGAGGAGATAAAGAAGGGGTATATTACATTATCCGGCGGCTACAGAGTGGGTATATGCGGTAGTGTGGTATATGACAATAACAGGATTATTACAATAAAAGATATTTCCTCCTTGAATATAAGAATAAGCCGCGAGGTTAAGGGCTGCGCGGACAAAGCTGTTAATGGGATTTATGACAAAGGCAGATTTTTAAGTACTTTGATTATTTCTCCGCCTGCCTGTGGAAAAACAACTCTTTTAAGGGATATGATAAGGCAGCTTAGCGACAAGGGTTTTTGTATAGGTCTTGTGGATGAAAGAAGCGAAATAGCAGGTGCATACATGGGACAGGCACAAAATGATGTGGGAAGCCATACTGATGTTCTTGACGGCTGTAAAAAGGATATAGGTATGTATATGCTGTTGCGCAGTATGGGTCCTGAAATAATAGCTGTTGATGAAATAGGCTCTGACAGTGAGATTGCTTGTATTAAGCAGGTGGTTAATTCAGGTGTGGGGCTTTTATGTACCGTACATGCATATGATAAAGCTGAGCTTATGCAAAAACCGGGTTTTAAGGAAATAGTTTCACAAAGGCTTTTTAAACGATACATAGTGTTAAGCTCATATCCGCATGTAGGTACAATCGACAGTATTTTGGATGAGGAGATGAAGGAAATATGCTTTTAAAAATAGTGGGATCAGTTCTGATAGTTGTATGCGGAGGCGGTCTTGGAATGTATTACGGTGCAGCTTATGAATTGAGAAAGGGAGAACTTGAGCAGCTTAAAAGAGCGCTTATGCTGATGTATTCGGAAACGGAATTCGGGCATACTCATCTTGCGCCTATGTGTGAAAAGGCATTAGAAGTATGTGATAGTGTTATAGGAAATATTTTTAACGATTTTTCAATTGCACTTACGGAGAGAACAACCGAGAGTATAGCTGAAATGTGGAAAGACTGTGTTGAGCAAAATATGATACATACGCATTTGGCGGCAGAAGATGCAGATGTAATCGCAAACCTGGGCAGCAATCTTGGAGCAGTTGATATAAACAGGCAGTTAACAGCTATAAAATGCCTAATTACCTATATTGACTTGAAATGTGAGGAGCTTGCGAATATCAGCAGCAAAAATATGAGGCTGTATAAAAGTACAGGTGTACTTTTGGGAGCTTTTGCGGTTATTCTGCTTTTTTAGATAAGGGGAGATATAAAATGGATATAAATATTGTTTTTAAAATTGCGGCTGTCGGTATACTTATAGCTGTACTTAATCAGGTGCTTATTAGAGCAGGCAGAGAGGAGCAGGCTATGATGACAACCCTGGCAGGGCTTGTGGTTGTATTGTTTTGGGTTATTCAGTATATAAGTACGCTTTTTGATACGGTACAGACTATGTTTAATCTGTAGGGAGTTGATTTTATGGGTATTATACAAATTACATCGGCAGCTGTAGCTGCAGCTGTTTTGTCAGTGGTACTTAAAAGGGAAACACCAGTATTTTCTCTTATGCTTGGCATTGGTGTGGGCGTTATTATACTGTTATCTCTTATGCCTCAGCTAAAAAGCATAATCAGTATTATACAGGAAATAGGTGAAATGACAGGCGAAAACGGATACGTAGGTATTTTGTTTAAAATAATAGGCATTACATATATAGCTCAGTTTGCCTCGGATATTTGCAGTGATGCAGGAGAAAATGCCCTTGCAGGTAAGGCTGTGCTTGCGGGAAAAATACTTGTTGCTTTTTACAGTATGCCGATTGTGGCAGGACTTATAAACCAGGTTAATATAATGTTTAAATAAGGGAGATTAAAATGAAGTGGATTATTCTGCCCTTTCTGCTTGCTATGCTTTGTGTAAATGTTTACGGAGCACCCGGGGTAAGGCTGGGAGGGTCCTTGGAGGAT
>CALIRN010000355.1 GCA_938042265.1 uncultured Eubacteriaceae bacterium | reverse complement strand
AGCCTTACCGTGTCTGGCTTCGTCCTTGCACATTTCGTGTACAGTGTCATGGATTGCATCAAGGTTAGCAGCCTTAGCTCTCTTAGCAAGGTCAAGCTTACCTGCTGTAGCACCGTGCTCAGCCTCAACTCTAAGCTCAAGATTTTTCTTGGTAGAAGCAGTAACAACCTCGCCTAAAAGCTCTGCAAACTTAGCAGCGTGCTCAGCCTCTTCAAAAGCAATGCGCTTGTAAGCCTCAGCAACCTCAGGATAACCCTCACGGTCAGCCTGACGGCTCATGGCAAGGTACATACCAACCTCGGTACACTCGCCTGTAAAGTTGGCTCTAAGATCCTCAAGAATATCCTCAGAAACGCCTTCAGCTACGCCTATACGGTGCTCATCAGCGAAAACAAGCTCGCCTGACTGCTCGATAAACTTTGAACCGGGTGCCTTACAAACAGGACAGACATCGGGAGCAGACTCACCAACATGAACATAACCGCAAATAGGACATACAAATTTTTTCATAATTAAATCCTCCTAAATATTTATAAAATTTATTAATTGATAATTATTATTGTTTACAAATATATTCTAACAATTTTCAAGCGCTTTGTCAATAGCAAATTATTATTTTTTGCATATTTCAGTTGGATTTTGTCGGTTTTACTTTTTAAGTATTCCGCTTAGCCTTATGGCTTCAATTGCCTGATTAATTTTTTCGGTTGGCTGTACAAGTGCCATTCTTACATAGCCCTCGCCGTGTATGCCAAAAGAAGCTCCGGGTACACAAAGAACACCTGCCATTTTTAACAGGTCAAAGGTAAACTTTGTTGACGAGATGTAGTTATCAGGGATAGGAAACCATGTAAACATGGTGGAATCGGTAACAGGTACTTTCCAGCCTATATTGTTAAGCCCCTTGCAAAGAGTATTTCTTCGCTTTTTATATTCCTCTCTGTTATGTATAACAATGTCCTGAGGCCCGTCAAGAGCGGCAATAGCAGCCTCCTGAATACCACGGCAAATTCCGTAATCAATCTGTGAACGGAAGGATTTGAAGCGCTTTATAATATCGGCATTACCCAGTGCAAAGGAAAGCCTCAAGCCTGTAAGATTATAGGTTTTTGAAAGCGAGTTAAACTCAATACCCACATCCATGGCACCATCAACAGAAAGGAATGAGATACCGGGCTCATATTCATATACAAGCTCGGAATAAGCATTATCATGTATAACAATAATATCGTTTTCCTTGGCAAAGGCAACCAACTTTTCATAAAACTCTATTGGCGCATGGGCAGTGGTAGGGTTATTTGGATAGGAAACTATAATCATTTTGGCTGCTCTTGCAGTTTTATTATCAATAGCGTTAAAATCTATAAGGTAATTATTTTCCTTTAAAAGCGGCATATATTCAAGCTTAACGCCCGCCATTGCAGGTCCGAAGGAAAAAATCTGATAGCAGGGATCAGGCACAAGTACAATATCCCCCGGATTACAGATAGGAAAGGCTATATGCGCAATACCCTCCTGGGAACCGTTTACCGCACAGATATTTTCTTTGGTAAGTTCAACCCCGTAGCGTCTTTTGTACCAGCTGCATACGGAGGAAATAAGCTCTATGCTCTCAGTCATACCGTATTTATAGTTTTCAGGGTCTTTTAATGCCTTTGTAACAGCATCGATTACATGTTTATCGGGAGGAAGATCAGGGGTACCGATTGAAAAGTTTATAACCTCCCTGCCCTGTGCTTCAAGCTCTCGTTTTGCAATATCCAAATCCAAAAGTATATTTGAATTGATTTGACCGAATTTATCCGAAAAGTTCATTATAAAGCTCCTTTATTGTATTAAATTACTTAAAAAAGTGTTTATGTACCAGCTTATAAGACTATCTGTCCAAAAAACGGAAATAAACATACCTATTGCGATGGCGGGTACAAAGGGAATATGCGGATGTTTTACGCCTTTTTTCTTCTGCGGAATATATATTGGTATACCAATTAAAGAACCTGCTAAGCAGGCAAGTAAAAGTGATATAAGAGCCGATTTCCAGCCAAGTAAAAAGCCTGCTGCGGCATACAGCTTTACATCTCCTCCTCCCATACCGCCAAACATCATAAGTATAAGCAAAGGTATGCTTACGGCAAAAAAACCGATTAAATGTGATGCCCAGTTTGTATAGTCTGCAATGACTGCTAAAATACCCAATATAAATATGAAGAGATTAACCCTATCAGGCACAATTTGATAGAAAATATCAATTCCGCTAAGTACAATAAGTGCAGAAAAGAAGAGACAGTATACAACGCCGCTTAAAATACTCTGCCACCCAATACTTCCAAAGCTCATCAGCGTAAGATAAAAAGTGAAACCCCATACTATTGAATTGAGAGCTTCAACGATAGGATACTGTATTGAAATATGCTCGCCGCAGTAACGGCATTTTCCGCCTAAAAAAAGATAGCTGAACAGCGGAAAAAGGTCATACCAGGCAAGCTTATGACTGCATTTTGTACAGTGCGATGGTATGAATACTATAGTTTCATTTAACGGTATGCGGTATATACATACATTTAAAAAACTTCCGACAAAAAGACCGTAGAAAGCTGCAAGTATACCTATAGATATTGCGTAGATATTCATATTTATCCCCCTTAAAAGGCTATTACAAGCCCATGATAATCAGCGTATGTGCATACCAGACCCGTAGCCGATATAATAGATGTATTTTTAAAGCCAAGTCTGCCGTTAAGATACTCTGACAGCTTTTCAGCCTCATCGGAATTTGAAACATGGGTAATAAACAGTTCACGTCCTGTAGGATTATCTCCTGTTTCCTCCATCAAATCAGCAAGCTTTGCATAAGCCTTTTTACGACCTCTTGCCTGTGTAAGCAACGCCATTTTACCCTCAACACCTGCGCATATAGGTACAATGCTGAGCATAGAGGCAAGCTTTGCAACATAACCGTTCATTCTGCCTGAGTCGACAATGGTATTAAAGCTTTCAAGAATAAAATAGGTATGCATAGATGCTGTAAATTCCTCAATTAAAGGTTTTATTTCCTCTGCGTCAAGTCCTCTGTCAATAAGCCCTAAGAGTCGGTGTACTATAAGGGTTTGTCCCGCAGATGCACTTTGGCTGTCAATTATGTGTATAAATTTGTCGCCGATTTCCTCTATATACATATTGCGTGCAGTCTGTGCGCTTGCATAGGAGCCGCTAAGATGACGGGAAAGGGTAACAACAAAGACCTCATCTCCCTCCTTATAGGCATCATAAAATTTTTCAGGCGATGGTGCAGCGGTTTTGCGCCCTTTGGGAGTTTTATTCAGCATTTTTATATATTCATCAATGTTCAAATTATTGGTATCTTCATATATATTATCTCCAAGCTGAAGTGTAAGAGGTATACGGCATACGCCTCTGTCAAGCATTTCTTTTGAGAAATCGCAGCCGCTGTCAGCTATAATTTTAATCACGGTATATCCTCCTTGTATATATTACAGAGTTACAATTATTTATAAGTATACCACATATTGAAAAAAAAGAACAGAGTAAAAATAATAATGAATAAAATTTACCTGAATGTATAAAAATGCTTGCAATGGGAAATGTTTGATGTTATAATACGTATAGTGACTGTTGGAGAAATTAAGAGTGGGTTATGCCCACTCTTGTTTTATCTTAAATTAAAATTGCCGGTTTTAGTTTAAGAACTGACCCCTGCCGAGCTTTTTATGCGTGCAGGCACTGCTGAACTTTTTGACGAGGACGGAAAAGGGGGTGCATTTTTGCAGACCCTGTTTTTCTGTTTATAAGCAAAAGATTACAAGAAGCAATTTTTAATTGAGTTCTTATAATTGTAAAGGAAGGTGATATAATGCAGGCAAAGGATATAGTAAAGCTTGCCGAAGAGCTTGCTATGCCTATAATTGAACAGAACGGATTTGAGTTTGTTGATGCTGAGTTTGTCAAGGAGGGACCTAACAAATATCTTAGGGTATATGTTGACAAGGACGGCGGTATTACAATTGACGATTGTGAAATTGTAAGCCGTTATCTGGACGAAAGACTTAGTGATGACATTACCGATGAGCCATACATTCTGGAGGTAAGCTCACCGGGACTGGACCGTGTGCTTAAGAGGGATCACGAGTATATGAAATACAAGGGCAGGACGGTAGATGTAAAGCTGTTTAAGGCGTTGGAGGGTCAAAAAGAGTTCAGAGGGACTCTTGTAGGCCTTGAGGAGGATAATGTGGTTATTACCGCTGATGACGGCAGAGAGCTGTCTTTCCCGCGCAGAGATGTAGCCTCAACAAGGCTTTCGGTTATGTTATAAATATTTACAGATACGTATTTTAAGGAGGAACAAGGCAAAATGGACAGCCATGAGCTTATTGAAGCTTTAAATTTAATTGAAAAGGAAAAGGGTATTGACAAGGAGCTTATATTTGAGGCAATTAAAACTTCACTTGAAACTGCTTGTAAGAAGAATTACGGTACCTCACAGAATATCAGGGTTGATATTAACAGGGAAACCGGCGATATTAAGGTATTTGCCCAGAAGGAAGTTACTGAGGATGTGTATGATGCTTTCCTTGAGGTATCTCTTGAGGATGCAAGAAAGATTGACCCAAGCTATGAATACGGCGATATTGTGGAGTATGAAATCACTCCTAAAAATTTTGGGCGTATTTCGGCACAGACCGCAAAGCAGGTAGTTGTGCAGAAGTTCAGAGAGGCTGAGAGAGAAAAGCTTTATAACGAATACCTTAAGAAGGATAAGGATATTGATACTGCTATTGTACAGAGAAGCGAGAAGAAAAATGTTATCGTATCTCTTGGCAAAATGGATGCAATGCTTCCGATACAGGAGCAGATACCCGGTGAAACCTACAATTTTAATGACAGGGTTAAGGTATTTATTTATGAGGTTAAGCTTACACCAAAGGGACCCATCGTAAATGTATCAAGGACACATGCAGGTCTGGTAAAAAGGCTTTTTGAGCTTGAGGTGCCTGAAGTAATGGACGGTACGGTTGAGATTAAGGGTATTGCAAGAGAAGCAGGCTCCAGAACAAAAATGGCGGTTTACTCCAAAAATCCCGATGTTGATGCCGTAGGTGCCTGTGTAGGGCCTAACGGTACAAGAGTTAATGTTATTGTAAATGAGCTTAAGGGCGAAAAGATAGATATTGTACCATGGGATGAGGATCCTAAAAAGCTTATTGCATCAGCGCTTAATCCGGCAAAGGTAATTGCTGTTGAGGTAAGCGAGACTGAGGATGAAAGATGTGCAAGGGTAGTTGTCCCCGACAGCCAGTTATCCCTT
>CALIRN010000354.1 GCA_938042265.1 uncultured Eubacteriaceae bacterium | reverse complement strand
GTATAATAAACACATACGTGTTTGGGAGCTTCAGCCTGTCGGCTGACTCTCCGCAAAAGCAAAGCTTTTGCATTATACTACTCACAGGTCGTCAAAGCCGCCCTGTTTCGTACCATAATCTGCAAAAACAAAGCCTACAGCCTTGTTTTTGTTGCGATTATGGTATAATAAAAATGGAAATATCAGATGTACAATAAACGGTACACTTAAAGAAAGGTGATGGTATTATGTATATTATTGACTATCATATGCACACGGATTTTTCCTCAGACAGTGATGCACCCATGGAGGAAATGATTAAGTCTGCCGTCAGCAAGGGCTGTGATGAAATTGCAATTACGGACCATGTGGACTTTGACGACAGGTATGATTTCACCGATTACAATCTTTATATGCCTGTTATTTTTGACCTTGCCGAAAAATATAAAAGAAAAATCAGGATTACCTTTGGTGTTGAAATTGGGCTTGAAAGCCTGTGGGCTGATAAGATTAATGGGATAACGGAGGATTTCCCTTTTGATTTTATAATAGGCTCATCTCATGCTGTCTGCACAAAGGACGTTTATTTTGACCGAAAGGAATTTTTTGAGGGCAAAACAAAACAGGAGGCTTACGGTATTTATTGGGAGGAGATGCTTAAAAATATCAAGACCTGCAGAGATTTTTGCGTTTACGGGCATCTTGATTTTATCTCAAGATACGGCATATATAAGGATAACAGCCTTAAGTACGCCGATTTTGCCGATGAAATTGATGCTGTGCTGAAGGCCCTTATTGAAAGGGGCAAGGGTATCGAGATAAATACTTCTGGCTTCAGATACGGTATAAATGCGGCATATCCCTCCATTGATATATTAAAAAGATATAAGGCGCTGGGCGGCGAGATTGTAACCGTAGGCTCTGACGCTCACTTTGTAAGGGATGTTGCAGACCACAGCGGCTATGCTTATGATATGCTTTTTGAGGCAGGCTATAAGTACATTACGGTTTTCAGGGAAAGAAAGCCCCAATTTATAAAACTTTAAGAACATATAATGTTGTCTCCATATATAATGTAACAGCAGGTTTATTATATGGAGGGATAATTTATGCAAAGCTATGCCGTACAATATCTTAATACCTTTTACAAAATACTTGACGATATGGAACGGGAAATGAAGGAGGCGGAGTTAAGCAACAGCATTTCCGCTGATTTTATTAACCAGATGATACCGCATCATCAGGCGGCAATTAAGATGTCGGAGAATATTTTGAAATACAGCGGTGATAAGCAGATACGTGCCATTGCGGAAAATATTATTTCGGAGCAGACAAAAAGCATTGCCGATATGAGGGCGTCATATCCCCAATGCAGGGAAAAGGTTAATTCAAACAGTGATATAGCCTCATATATGGAACGCTTTAAGGCTGTTACCGATATAATGTTTGAGCAGATGAGAAACTCACCGGCAAGCAGTAATGTAAATTATGATTTTCTGGTGGAAATGATACCCCATCACAGGGGAGCGGTAAGGATGTCGGCAAACCTTTTAAGATTTAATATATGCAGACAGCTCATACCCATAGCAGACGCCATAATCGTATCCCAGCTTGAGGGTATAAGGGAAATGGAAAAACTGCTTAAGGAATACAGTAAGTGAAAACAGCCTCCCGATGCATTGGCACGGGAGGCTGTCCGGCGTGCTGAAAAAAGTCGGCGCCCCTGCGGAAAATACAGGCGTTTTTCGCAGATGAGTACTGTTTTATTTATTATCTAAAAATTCCTCAAGAGCATTTATCATGGCGGTCATTTCATCCTTAGTGCCTATGGTAATACGCAGATACTCACTTATACGCGGCTTATTGAAGTGACGCACATATATATTTTTGGATTTAAGATATTCAAAAAGTTCCTTACCCGAACAGCTTGGGTGAGTTGAAAAAATAAAGTTTGCGCTGCTTGGCAGGGTTTTAAAGCCAAGCCCGTCAAGCCGGGAAACCGTGTAGGTGCGGTTTTCCGTAATTGTACGGGTACAGCTGTTAAAGTAGTCCTTATCCAGTGCGGAGGCTGCGGCAACGGTCTGTGATATTGTGTTAAGGGTATAGCTGTTAAAGCTGTTTTTAACTGCCTCAAGGGCTGCATTAAGCTCACTTTGCATTGCTGCGTAGCCCACTCTTATGCCCGCAAGGCTGCGGCTTTTTGAATAGGTCTGTACCACAACAAGATTATCGTATTTATGTATTAAATCAATGGCTGACTGACCGCCGAAGTCGATATAAGCTTCATCCACAATTACAATGGAGTCAGTGTTGTGCTTAACTATATCCTCAATGTCCTCAAGGGGCATAAATATACCTGTAGGCGCATTGGGGTTTGTAATTACAATACCGCCGTTAGGTCTGCGGTAGTCCTCCCTGCGTATTTTAAAGCTGTCGTCAAGGGGTATTGTTTCATAAGGGATATTGTATAAATCGCACCATACGGGATAAAAGGAATAGGTCACATCTGGGAAAAGGATGGGCTTATCCGAGTTAAAAAAGGTCATAAAGCACAGAGCAAGAACCTCATCCGAGCCGTTGCCCAAAAAAAGCTCATTTTCCTTTACGGGATAGTTTTCCATAAGCGCAGCCTTAAGCTCAGGGCATACAAAGCTTGGGTATTTTCTTAAGCTGTCGGTGTTTATATCAAGCATTGCCTTTACCGCCTTTGGTGAGGGAGGGAAGGGGCTTTCGTTTGTGTTAAGCTTTATTACATTGCTGCTCTGTGGCTGCTCGCCAGGTACGTAGGGCTCTATATCACGTATGTTGTTTTTCCATAATTTCATTTAAATTCACCTCGTAAAAATTTATGGAACAATTATATCACCAAGCCGTGATGTACACAAGAAAAAAATAAGGAATAAAGGTATTTCTTGCAGGCGTGCTCCTTTTTCGACACGCTGTGCAAAAAGCTTTGCCATAATTATAAATTTATGATATAATAATTTTGTATCGGCAATTATTACTGATTACTGTTTGGAGGAAACATTGTGGAAAGAATAGCTACTGTGCCAAGCCCTAAGGAGCTTGAGCTTCAGCAAAAATATATAGGTCTGCTTAAAGGTGAAAATGACCGTTATGAGGCGGAAAACGGCAGAAAAAGGAGGGCCTGCATTATCACCTTTGGCTGTCAGATGAATGCCCACGATTCTGAAAAGCTTTTGGGTATGCTTACACGGATGGGTTATGAGGAAACCAAGGAGGAGGCTGACGCCGACTTTATTATTTACAATACCTGCTGCGTAAGGGAAAATGCGGAAAATAAGGTTTACGGCAACTTAGGCTACCTTAAGCACAAAAAGGAGCAAAACCCTGATATGAAAATTGCTCTGTGCGGCTGTATGATGCAGCAGCCTGCGGTGCTTGAAACCATAAGGAAAAAGTACAGACACGTAGATATAGTTTTCGGCACCTTTAATCTTTACAAGCTGCCTGAGCTTATGTACGGAAATTTGGAAAGCGGGGGTCCGGTATTTGATATATGGGATAGCCACGGCGAAATTGTGGAGGATTTGCCCTCAATAAGAAAGTATAAATTTAAGGCAAGCGTAAATATTATGTTTGGCTGCAACAATTTTTGCTCCTACTGTATTGTACCCTATGTAAGAGGTCGTGAACGCAGCCGTACTCCTCAGGATATTTTAAGGGAGATTAACTGCCTTGTGGCAGACGGCGTAAAGGAGATTACCCTCCTTGGACAAAATGTAAACAGCTATGGCAGAGGTCTTGATGAGGAGATTACCTTTGCACAGCTTTTAAGGCAGGTAAATCGGGTAGAGGGGCTTGAAAGAATAAGGTTTATGACAAGCCACCCCAAGGATTTATCCGACGAGCTTATCAGGGCAATGTCGGAGTGCGATAAGGTATGCAGGCATATTCATTTGCCCGTACAGGCAGGCAATAATGAGATACTTGCTAAAATGAACAGGCACTACACAAAGGAGCGTTACCTGGAAATAGTGGATAAAATAAGATACGTTATGCCTGACTGTGCCGTTACCACGGATATTATGGTAGGCTTTCCAGGTGAGGGCGATGAGCAGATTGCAGATACCGTTGATGTAATTAAAAGGGCACGCTTTTCGGGTGCATTTACGTTTATCTACTCAAAAAGGACGGGCACGCCTGCCGCAGTTATGGAAAATCAGGTAAGCCAGCAGCAGGCTAAAAAGAGCTTTAATGCGGTACTTGATGCACTTAACCCTATAATATATGAGCTTAACACAAAAAAGGTGGGTAAGGAGTTTACCGTACTTGCAGAGGAGGTAAGCTCAAGCGACAGCAGCTTTGTAACAGGCAGAACAGATGATAATTCACTGGTGCATTTCAAGGCTGACGGCAGCGTAATAGGCACTATGGTAAAGGTTAAAATAACAGACTGCAAAACATTCTATTTAATTGGAGAAAGGATTTAATAAAATGACAGTATATGAGCTTGCAAGAGAATTGGGAAACAAAATGCTGGAAAGTGACGAGGGTAAGAGAATGGCTGACGCCAGATATGTTTTTGACGGTGACAGACAGGCACAGAGCCAGCTCTTCAACTATACCAACTACAAGTCTGCAATTCAGGAAAAATACAATAACGGCACTCTTAATGAGGAGGAGCTTGCCAATGAAAGCGTTAAGCTGGGTGAAATGATGGAGGAGCTTAAAAAGAACCCCGTTATTATGGATATGCTTGATGCGGAAACGGAGTTCAGTGTAATGGTAAATCAGGTTATGAGCATATTAAATACAACCATTACAGGCAATGAGGGCGGCGGCTGCAGCGGCAGCTGTTCAGGCTGCAGCGGCTGTCATTAAGAGGGTTGATTACCGTACAGGCTGTACGGATTAATAAATAAACCAAATCGGTCGGGCCGATAAAGGAGATAATTAATTATGGTTAAGTGTACTCCCATGATGGAGCAGTATTTACAGATAAAGGATAAATATAAATATTGTCTGTTGTTTTACAGATTGGGTGATTTTTATGAGCTGTTTTTTGACGATGCCCTTATTGCTTCAAGAGAGCTTGAAATAACCCTTACAGGCAAGGACTGCGGTATGGCGGAAAGAGCGCCTATGTGCGGTGTTCCCTTTCACAGTGCTGACGGCTATATTGCAAAGCTTGTGGAAAAGGGCTATAAGGTAGCAATCTGTGAGCAGGTGGAGGACCCTAAAAAGGCAAAGGGTATTGTAAAAAGAGATGTTGTCAGGATAATTACTCCCGGTACGGTGCTTGATACCAATGTGCTTGATGAGGGCAAAAATAACTATATTATGTGCCTTTACGAGAGCGGCAGGGGCTATGGCATAGCTGTCTGCGACGTATCCACAGGTGAGTTTTTAACTACAAGCCTGCACGGAGGAGAAGAAAACAAGGTTATTGATGAAATTGCACGTTTTACCCCCGCAGAGCTTATTTCGGGCAGCGGTCTTACTTTTGGAGACAGAATAGAGCAGGTTTTTGAGCTTAAGGCTAATTTTGTGGAGGATAAAAGCTTTGATTTTTCAGCCTGTGATGTGTGTCTGTGCAATCATTTTAAGACAATCAATTTAGGCGGCTTCGGCATTGATGACGACCCTCTTTGCGTATGTGCCTGCGGTGCTCTTATGCAGTACCTTATTGAGACACAAAAAAACGGACTTAACCATATAACATCAATTAAAAAATATACCTCAAACAAATATATGGTGCTTGATATAAGCTCAAGGCGTAATTTGGAGCTGACCTCCACGATAAGGGATAAGGGCAAAAAAGGCTCTCTTTTATGGGTACTTGATAAAACAAAAACGGCAATGGGTGCAAGGCTTTTGCGCAGTTGGATTGAACAGCCCCTTACAGACCGTGAGGAAATACAAAAAAGGCTTGATGCCGTTGGAGCAATTAAGGACAGGGTGTTTGAAAGAGAGGATTTAAAGGAGCTTTTAAATACTGTTTATGATATTGAAAGACTTATGGGACGTGTGATATACGGCAGTGCAAATGCAAGAGATTTGGTTGCACTTAAGGTATCCTTTGAAAACCTGCCCCATATTAAAAGAATGTTAAACGGATTTGACAGCGGCTATACGGCAGAGCTGTCCGATAAAACAGATACCCTGGAGGATTTGTATAAGCTTATAGAGGTCAGCATTGCCGATGCTCCGCCCTTCAGCGTAAGGGAGGGCGACATTATAAAGGAGGGCGCCAATGGTGAGGTTGACAGGTTGCGTTCTGCCAAAAAGGACGGCTCAAAATGGCTTATGGAGCTTGAAGCAAAGGAAAAAGAGCTTACCGGCATTAAAAACCTCAAAATCAGGTTTAATAAGGTATTTGGCTATTATATTGAGGTTACAAACGGCAACCGTGACCTTGTCCCCGACCGCTATATAAGAAAGCAGACCCTAGTAAACTGTGAAAGATACATAACCCCTGAGCTTAAGGAAATTGAGGACACAATAATAAATGCCGAGGAAAAGCTGAATGATTTGGAGTATGAGCTGTTCTCCCAGGTAAGAAAAACGGTTGCCTCAAATGTTGAAAGGATACAGAATACA
>CALIRN010000353.1 GCA_938042265.1 uncultured Eubacteriaceae bacterium | reverse complement strand
AATCTCCTGCACCACAATACCCTTATCTCTTGCCTTTGCCACAATCACCTTTAGGGTACCATCCACCTCGCCTTTTTTAACAAATATCTTGTCAATGGGCTTATTGTGATTAAGTGCCTCCATTACGGCGTTTCTGCCTTCCAAATGCAGACTTTCCTCATAAGCCTCAAAACCTCTTGCAGAACTGCCCGTTTCTCTTTTATTTGTGTTTGTCTTTTTATCGGTTCTTTTCATTGGTTTACCTCATCAACTATACATCTGCCAAACAACTCGTTAATTCTGTCATTTTTACCCTCAAGATAAAGGAAACCGAACAGTGCCTCAACCCCTGTTGCCCGTCTGTAATCCGATATGCTCTGATTTTTTGCGGCAGTATGGCTTTTGGCATTTCTGCCCCGCCTGTACACTGCCTCCTCCTCCTGAGTAAGCATATCCTTTATCTTTTCATATGCGGCAGACTGGGCTGCGGCGTTAACAATGCCCCTTGCACGTCTGTTAAGTACATTTACGGGCGCGTTGCCGCAGCTTACAATATATTGCCTTACAAGTATCTCGTAAACAGCATCACCTATATAGGCAAGCACCAGAGGCGAATACTCCTTTGGATTGCCTATTTTATCAATACCCGCTATTTCAAACATATTACATCACCGACCAGCGTACACCTGCTCTGGTATCCTCAATTAAGATGCCCATGTCTGTAAGCTGCGCCCTGATTTCATCTGCTCTTGCATAGTCCTTATTTTTCTTTGCCTCACTGCGCTGTGCAATAAGTGCCTCAATCTTTTCAACATCAGCCTGTACCTGCTTTTCCGTTACCTGAATACCGAGGATTTCACAAAGAGATCTAAACTCCTTTTCAACGGTTTCAATAAACTCCTTTGAGGAATTTTCGTCAATATTGGAATTTGCAAACTTAACTGTATCAAAAATAGCCGTAATCGCATTTGCCGTATTAAAATCATCGTCCATTGCCGCCTCAAACTGTACTCTGAACTTGTCACAGTCCGCCGCAAGCTCCTTTTCCTTATCACTCATGGTGCCCTCCGCACTCTTAATAAGAAATTCAAGCTTTTTGGCACAGCTCTTTATTCTGTCAAGTCCGTTGCCTGCCGCCTGCATAAGCTCCCTTGAAAAGTTAATCGGGCTTCTGTAATGGCCGCTTAAAATAAAAAACCTTACAACGTCATAGGGCACCTCAGCCACAATATCCATGAGGGTAAAGAAATTGCCCTTTGATTTACTCATTTTTTCATTATTTACATTAATAAAACCGTTGTGCATCCAATATTTTGCAAACTGAACGCCGTTTGCAGCCTCACTCTGCGCAATCTCATTTTCATGGTGAGGGAAAATAAGGTCCTCGCCGCCTGCGTGAATATCTATTGTATCGCCAAGGTACTTTTTAGCCATTACGGAGCACTCAATATGCCATCCCGGACGGCCTTCACCCCAAGGTGACTGCCATGCAGGCTCACCGGGCTTTTTAGGCTTCCAGAGGACAAAGTCCATAGGGCTTTTTTTGGCATTGTCAACCTCTATGCGCGCACCTGCCTCAAGCTCGTCAATATTCTTGCCCGAAAGTCTGCCATAGCCCTCAAATGATTTTGTATCATAAAATACGCTTCCGTCAACCTCATAAGCATGACCTTTTTCAATAAGGGTTTTAATCATTTCGATAATCTCGGACATTTCCTCCGTAACCTTTGGATTTTTTGTTGCAGGCTCTACATTAAGTCCCTCTGCATCCTTTAAAGCCTCAGCAATATATCTTTCGGATATAACCTTTGAGTCAACACCCTCCTTTATTGCCTTATTTATTATTTTATCATCAACATCGGTAAAATTTTGTACATAGTTTACCTCAAAGCCCTTATACTCCATATATCTCCTTATTGTATCAAAAATTACATAAGGTCTTGCATTGCCGATATGGATATAATCATAAACGGTAGGGCCGCAGACATACATTTTAACCTTGCCCGGCTCCATAGGTACAAATTCTTCCTTAGTTCTTGTAAGGGTATTATAAATCTTCATTTTTTATCTCCTCTTTTATATTATTATTCTCTGCAAGCCTGCTTTCAAGCTGTTGTATCCTTACTCTGAGACTGCAAAGTTCCATCTCTACGGGGTCAGGCAGTCTGAGCTGATCAAGATTATCTGACGGATAATCATATACTGTACTGCGCTTTACTGCTCTTGCGGGTACACCGACCACAGTTGAGTCCTTAGGTACATCCTTAAGCACTACCGAGCCTGCGCCTATCTTTGAATTATCCCCCACAACAATAGGTCCCAGTACCTTGGCACCTGAGCCTACCATAACATTATTGCCTATTGTAGGGTGACGCTTCCCTACGTCTTTACCGGTACCGCCCAGGGTAACTCCCTGATATATGGTAACATTATTGCCTATTTCACAGGTTTCACCGATAACAACGCCAGTACCATGGTCAATAAACAGACCTTCGCCTATAGTTGCTCCCGGATGTATTTCAATCCCTGTAAGAAATCTTGCAAGCTGAGATATAAACCTTGCAAGGAAATATAGGTGACATTTATATAAAGCATGAGCAGGTCTGTACATCAGCATTGTCCAAAAGCTTGGATACAACAGCACCTCTATACCGCTTTTAATTGCAGGGTCCTTTCGCCTTATTGTATTAAAATCACTTAACAGTTTCATAGCTACATCTCCGTTTTTTAATTAATCGGAATCTATACATATATTATCGGAACGTTGTTCCGATTGCTGTGCCGCTTTTTCTCACACAGCTGCTCTGCTTTGCAGGGCAATATAATACCTCCACTAACATGTCGGTAACCTACACTCGCATCCAAATAAAACAAGTTTTATTTGTCTTGCTTCGTATAGGTTATATTATACAAAATTTCACTGCACAGGTCAACAATCAGGGTGATTTTCCCTTTTGGTTGCCGTACATAAAAATAAGCCTCATCTCTGTGCTAGAGACGAGGCTGCCGTGGTTCCACTCTAATTGGAGCAAAAATGCTCCCTCTCATACCCTTAACGCAGGCAAGACGTGCAGGACTAAATAAGAGCGCACCCTCTTATGCTCACCCTACAGACTCGGGAATGCACTTCACCTGCAATCGGGTAAGGTAATCACAGCATAAATACCTCTCTCTGAACCGTCAAAACAAGCTACTCTTTCCGTCAAAGTCTTTATTATACATTATATAGATTAAACTTAAAAAATGTTACTGTCAATACTTTTTTTTATTTAAGTACAATTTTATTTACCAAAATCACTTTGATAAACTTCAATCATCATTTTTGCGCCAAGGCAAAAGCCCCCGATAAATGACTGCGAGTATTCAATAGGTACACGGTCAAGCTGCTCGTCCATTATTTTTATAAAACGCTCCGCCGACTCCGGCTCAAGCTCTTTCAAATGTCCGATAAAATCCTCATAGCTGCGATGCTGTGCCTGACGCAGCTTACGATATTCAAGCGTTCTTGGAATATCCTGCTCCACAGGAGCCAGCTGACCGTCATATAATTGCTGTAATATACTTTTCATAAAACTTGCACCCTTTCTTAGTTTATGTTATAATTATTAATTACAATAAACTCAAATAAATATATTTTTATATACATTTATTTTAACTCATCATTTTTAGTTTGTAAAGCATTTTCACTCAAAATATATAGTTTTGTATCATTGAACAAAAAAATCTTCTTCTCAATATATTAAGTTGTGTGATTTTAACAAAGGTGGGAAATCAATTTATGTTTTATGAAAGAATAAAAAAAATTGCAAAGGATAACGGAAAACCTATTACGGCAATATTAAAAGAGCTTGAAATACCAACAAGTTATACGGGCTTTTGGAAAAAAGGCAAAATGCCAAATGCCGAAATATTGATAAAGCTTTCAAATTACTTTAATGTTTCCGTAGATTATATGCTTGAATTAACAGACAACCCCAATATTAACAAATAAAAATTGCCGCAGGCAGCACACCTGCGGCAAAAAATATTTTATCCTATTACATATCTTTTCTTAGACTACTATTCAACCTTGAAAGAAATTTGTTTTTTGGTTATAATTATTCTTAATGAATAACGGAGGATAGAACTATGGCATTTGACGGAATTACAATTTCGGGCATTATATCCGAAATAAAGAAAAAGGCTCTTGGCGGCAGAATTGATAAAATTTATCAGCCTGAGCCTGATGAAATCGTTTTAAATATAAGAAGTCTGGGCAGTGTGTATAAGCTTAATTTGTCTGCCAATCCCTCACATCCCAGGC
>CALIRN010000352.1 GCA_938042265.1 uncultured Eubacteriaceae bacterium | reverse complement strand
TCTGACAATGTTCAACAAACATATTCTGAATACCAGGATATTCGCCAAGCCCTTTAAGAACACAATCTACCTCATAGCCCTCCTTCTTGAGCTGAGTTTTCCAGCTGTCCTCCTCATCGCCTGCCATATCGTTGGTTGCATGATCACCTGCAACAATCATAAGAGGCATAAGCACAACCTTCTTTGGATTGTATTTTGAAAGATCCTCCTTAATCTTGTCTAAATCAGGATAACCCTCAACAGTGCCAACAAAGGCATTGTCATAGCCTAAAGCCTTAAATCTGTAATCCAAAGCTGAATAGGTTGCATTTGCAAAATGCTCCGTACCGTGTCCCATAAATACAACAGCGCAATCCTTATCTGTAAGCTGTGGTGTATCAGCTGCAATAGCTTCAATTACCTCTGCATAGTCATCACTTGAGGTTAACAGGGGCTTGCCATATTTAATTGATACAAACTTATCCTCAAAAGGTGCCGTAAGCTCCTTCATTTCATCATATTCCTCGCCGTTCATAACGTGAGTAGGCTGAACAACTACCGTACCGTAGCCCTCATCAACAAGTCTCTGCATAGCCTCGGTAACATTGTCAATCTTTTCTCCGTCTCTTTCATTTACCTTGTCAATAATGATCTGACTTGTAAATGCTCTTTTCTGGTCATAATCCGGAAAAGCCCCTGCAATTTTTTCCTCAACCGCACCGATTGTTTTCTCTCTTGTTTCATTGTAGCTCGTACCAAAGCTTACAACAAGCACTGCCTTTTTATCAGCATCTGCCGTTACTGTATTTTCACCTTCTCCTATATGTACAGTTTCCTCAGCCTGTGTTGTGGCTTCTGCCGTAACCGAGCTGTCTGTGCTCTGTGCACAGCCGCTTAAAGACATAGCTGTCATAATTGATAACGCCCCCAGTAAAACCAAAAGTTTTCTTTTCATAATAAGTATCTCCTTTATAATATTTTATAAACTCAGTACCGCATTGCTCATCTGCGCTACATAATTATACGGAAATATTTTTTATAGCTGTCTATTTCCACCTCCACGTTAAATATTTCCCGAAAAAATTTTATATTAAGTAAATCCTCTGGTTGCCCAAAGGCATAAACTTCACCGTTTTTCATAGCAATAATTTTATCGCTTTTTTCAAATGCCATATTAATATCATGCAGAACATTTATGGCTGTCATACCTTTTTTATGGCACATATCACAAATAATATCAGTCATTTCTATCCTTGAGGATATATCCAGACCACTCATTGCTTCATCAAGAAATAAAAGCTTGGGGGTTTGTACCAGTGCTTTTGCCAAAAGCACCCGCTGTGCCTGTCCACCGCTTAAACAGTTAATTTTTTTGCCTGCAAACTTAACTGTATCCGTAAGCTCCATAATGGCTTTTATAAATTCAATATCTTTTCTGCTTATGCCGCTTAGCTGTCCTCTGTGAGGATAAAGCCCCATTGAAACAACCTCAAAGCAGGTAAAAGGAAATCTGCAGCTGCAATTTTGATAAAGTACGGCTATTTCCTTAGCTCTGTCAATATGATTTATTTTTGATATATCCCTGTCTTTGTAAAGCACCCTGCCCTTATAGCCTCCAAGCAGACCGTTAACTGCCTTAACAAGTGTGGACTTTCCGCTGCCGTTTTCACCTATTACGGAAATCATCTCACCTTCCTTTACATCAAGGCTTATATTTTTAAGAACCGGCTTTTTATCATATCCGAAGCTGAGATTTTCAATTTTTAAAAGCTCACCCATTGCCGCTGTCCTCCCTTTTCATAAATACAAATATAAAGAAAGGACCGCCTATAAGAGTAGTCAGCACTCCCACAGGTATTTCTCCTGCCGAAAATATACGGGTAATGCTATCGGCATATAAAAGCAGAACGGCACCAAAAACAGCTGACAGGGGAATAAGCACCCTGTTTTTTGCAGTCAGCCAATATCTCAAAAGATGAGGAACAATCAGCCCGACAAAGCCGATAACACCGCAGACGGAAACACATACCGCCGTCATTACCGAGCCCAATATAAGATAACCGAGCCTTAATCTGCCCGTATTTATGCCCAAAGCCTCTGCATCGCTGTCACCCAGAGCAATTATATCCAGAGCTTTTGCCTTTACGGCCGAAACAGCAGTACATATTACCACTGCAGGAGCAACAAGTAAAACCTCCTGCCAGCCCTTTGCAGATAAGCTACCCATTATCCAGAACACTATTACGCCTACACTTTCACCTGCAAGCATTTTGATAAAGCTGACTCCTGAGGATAATATGGCGCTAACTATAATACCTGCAATAATGAGATTAGAGCTTTCAAGACCGCTACCTCTGCCTGATATTTTTATTACAGCAAGCAGTGTAACAAAAGCGCCGATTAATGCAGCAACAGTTGTGGGAAAATAAGCATCAATAAGTATATTTATTACAAGTGCAAGGGAGGCGCCAAAGCTGGCGCCAGTGGATATACCCAAGGTATAGGGGTCAGCCAGGGGATTTTGCAGTATCCCCTGAAAAATAACCCCCGAAACCGCAAGCCCTGCACCTACAAAGCAGGCGCATATTATTCTTGGCAGTCTTATATTCCATACGATAGCAGTTATATTGTCCGCTATGGAAAAATCCGCATTAAACAGCTTATTTGCTATAACCTGACAAATACTTTTACCATCAATGTCCGCTACTCCCATACCTGCGCTGACAACGGCACCAGTAACAAGCAGTATAACAAGAGTAATCAGAACTGCTGTATTTTTTATTTTTTCTGCTTTCAGTGCCTTACCTATATCGTACACAGGGCAGCCTCCTATCGTTTAAGCTTATATATCAGCGCATTGGCTATTGCAGCGGCAATGTTGCTGCCGCCCTTATTGCCTCTTGCAACTATATGAGGTATATTGCTGTTTATAATAAGCTCCTTTGCCTCCACTACATTTACAAAACCTACCGGCACACCAATAACCACACTGGGCTTTAGCCGTCCTTCCTTGACCAACTCATAAATACGGATAAGGGCCGTAGGCGCATTACCTATTGCTAGTATAAGCTCACCCTCAATGCTGCATGCCTTTTCCATACTGACCATAGCTCTTGTAATACCTCTCTCCTTAGCAGAGTGGGCAACGTCCTTATCACTCATAAAGCATTTAACCTGACCGCCAAGCTGTTCAACAATCTTTTTATTTATGCCAGAAAATGCCATATTGGTATCGGTTACTATACAGGCACCCCGACTTAAGGCACCCAGAGCCTTTTCCACCACTCCGTCAGAAAATACCAGATTATCTGCATAATCAAAATCTGCTGAGGTATGTATTACTCTTTTTACAATATCGTCCTTATCTCTGCCAAAGGTTCTGCCATTCAGCCTTTCGGTTATAATTTCAAAGCTTTTTCTTTCAATATCCATTGGTCTTACTGTTTCCAGTGACATTCTCTCACCTCTTTTAACAATGCCTCAATCATATCATCAATTGAGGCATTTTTACTTACGACGGTTCTAATACCATGCTTTAAAGCCTCTATATTGGTTTTTTCACCTATACACAAGCCTTTGAACAGGCTGTAATTACAATTAACCGAAGCAGTAAATGCCTTAACTGTTGAGGGGGAGGTAAAGGCTACATAATCCACATTTCCTGAAATAATTTTTTCGGTAATTTCCGCAGACACCGTATACTTTGTTTCGTATACAGACATATCCTCATAAGTAATATGTGCTGTCTTTAGCTCCTCCAAAATATCCGCAGTGCCGTCCTTTGCTCTAAGCAGCAGAACTTTTTCTCCCCTTGCTTTTTCGGCAAGCAGGTATCCCAAAGCCCTTCCACTGTAGCTTTGTGGCATTAAATCCGCAAACAGGCCGTATTTTTCAAGCTCTGCTGACGTTGCACTGCCTATTACCGCAATTTTTACATTGGCAAAGGCTCTACCGTCAATTCTACTTTTATTAAGCTTATTTAATACAGTCTTAACTCCTACGGGACTTGTAAATACAAGCCAGTTATAAGCTCTGATTTTATCAATCAGCTTGTCTGCATCGTAACTATCAATTATGCTTTTTGTTTCTATACAGGGACATCCGATAACCTCCGCTCCAAGTAAACTGAGCCTTTCCGAAAGAGTACCTGCTCTGTCCTTTGGTCTTGTCAGCATTACTCTTATACCCTTTAAGGGCAGGGAGTCAAACCAATCAAAGTCATTACTTAAGGAGCATACCTGACCTACAACTATTACTGCCGGGCTTTTTACAGCCTTACTGACACATTTTTCCTCAATTGTGCCTATAGTTGCAATCAGCTTTCTTTGCCTTGGAGTTGTACCGTTTTCAATAACTGCACAGGGCATATCCTTACTCATTCCGTTTTGTACAAGTCCCTTCACTATTTGGTCTATATTTGCTACACCCATTAAAAATACAAGAGTTCCGCCGCACTCCACACAGCTTTTAAAGTTTATTTTAAGAGGTTCATTTT
>CALIRN010000351.1 GCA_938042265.1 uncultured Eubacteriaceae bacterium | reverse complement strand
GAACAATTTACCTTGTTATCGTATATCAATTTTTTGCGTTTACACAAAACTTGAAACGGACTCTATTTTCGATTTTTACTACCTTAAATTCACAATAAACCTTCAATAGATTTGAGGGCTTGTATATTAATTCGGGTATTTAAGTAATAAATTAGCTCTATGATTTGACGACAACTTTGACGACAATTTTTTAATAAATTATAATAAACCTTAACAAATTCCTGCTTATTGTAAAATGAGCAAACCCTGTTAAATAAAGGGGTTTAACAGGTTATAACAACTTATAATAAAAGACCGTAAAGCCGCCCAATGGATATTTTCGCACCACCTCAGAAGGCTGAATTTGCCGCAGGTATCAGCTCAAATATCCCTGCATCACGCAGCAGCGATAACGACAACTGCGGCTGCTCACGCAGAAACAGCGACTGTGGCTGCTCACAGAGAAACGATAACAACTGTGGCTGCGGTTGCAGATAACCTTTTCGGGACTTTCCTCAGGGGAAGTCCCCTTTTTTACATCAAAAAAGGGCTGTCTGGATGACATCCCCTTAACATTATACCATATCCGCAAGGAAAACAAAGCTGTAGGCCTTGTTTTCAATGGGTATGGCACGAAATAGGTCGACTTGACGACCTATGAGTAGTATAATGCAAAAGCACAGCTTTTACGGAGTATTAGCCGTATGACTAATACTCCTAAACACGTATGTGTTTATTATACCAAAGGTAAAACTACCTTTTCAAAAAAATCTCCTGCTTCCTCCGGAGCAACACCGTAATAGCAGGGCTCACTGTTATCACTGCCTACAAGCAGAGAAACATTTTCACCGCAATGTCCCGTGCAAAAGCTGCCTGCTATTTCCACTTTATCGGCAAGCCTATGCTTTTCAACCGCCTGCTGAAAGGCATTTATTACATTATAGGAGCCTTTTAAATGACAGGCACTGCCTATACAAACCGAAATTTTTACCATATTAAATCACTCCTTTTTAAGATAGTCAACATGGAGCAGCTCATGTACCTTTCCTCTTAACAAGCCGTTATAAAGCTGCATCATAAGTGGATTTTCCTCACTTCTCTTATTTGTGCAGGCTCTGTCGGACTCATAAAGCGCCGCACTTCTTTCAATACGCTCGGCAAGTCCACCGTGTGGCTGACCGCCGCCGTTAATACAGCCGCCCGGACAAGCCATAACCTCAACCAAATCAAAATGCTCTCCGCCCTTAATTCTCTGAATAAGTGCGTCTGCATTGCCAAGTCCGCTTACAACAGCGATCCTTACGTCCTTATCACCGTATTTTACGGTAAGCTCCTTAACACCTTCAAGACCTCTTACACCCGTATATGCAAGGGAACGTAGGCTTGAAAGGGACTTATCCGAGGAAATACGCCTTATAACAGCCTCAGTTACACCGCCTGTTACACCAAATATAACACCTGCGCCTGAAATTGAGCCAAAAGGCATATCAATGGCCTCGTTTTCAATCTCGCTAAAAACAATACCTGCCTCCTTAATCATCTGTATAAGCTCCTGTGTGGTTATAACATAATTGATAACGGACTCACCGTCAACAATAAATTCTTCTCTTGCAGCCTCAAACTTCTTTGCCGTGCAAGGCATAACCGCAACATTGATAATTTTACGTCTGCCCGACTTTTCCTGCTCCTTTATTACTGCACCAAACATCTGCATAGGTGATTTACAGGTAGATACGTTAGGCAGCAGCTCGGGATATTTCTTTTCGCAATAGTTTACCCATGCAGGACAGCAGGAGGTAAACAGAGGAATATTTTCACCGCTTTTAACTCTCTCAATAAACTCGTTAGCCTCCTCAAGTACAGTTAAATCCGCACCTGTTACGGTATCGAACACCTCATCAAAGCCAAGACGTCTTAATGAGGCAACTATCTTACCCATTACATCCTTTTCGGTCATACCGAATTCCTTGGCAACGGCTACTCTTACGGCAGGGGCAATCTGGGCAATAACCTTAACATCCTTTTCGTTAAGCTCCTTCCAAAGACGTGTGCTGTCGTCCTTAATAACAATTGCACCTGTAGGACAGACTGCCGCACACTGACCGCAACCCACACATGGACTGTTAGCAATTGGTTCGTCAAAGGCTGTTGCAACTCTCATTTTTGAACCTCTGTTGGCAAACTCAATAGCACCTACGTGCTGTACCTCGTTGCATACTCTTACACAGTCACCGCAAAGGATACATTTATTTCTGTCCCTTGTAATACAAAGTGAAGAATCATCAATATCAGGTTCAGCAGCAGTATTTTCAAAACGGACCTTACGGATACCATAGCGTGCCGCAAGCTCCTGAAGCTTGCACTTGCCGTCCTTTTCGCAGGTGGTACAATCTCTGCAATGGTTTGATAGCAGCAGTTCCAAAATCATTTTTCTGTACTTTCTCAGCTTTGGAGTATTTGTATAAATTTCCGCACCCGGCTTGGGTGGAGTTGAACAGGCAGCCTCCATACCTCCCCACTTATTCTCTACCATACACATACGACAGGCACCGTAAATTGAAAGCTCCGAATGGTAGCAAAAGGTAGGCAAATCAATACCTGCCTTACGTATAAGCTCCAGAATATTCTTCTCATTTTCTATAGGTACTGGGATATTGTCAATCATCATAAAATTATCCGCCATAGCTTACACCTCCTTAACTGCCCTGAAGTTACAAGCACTTACACAGGCACCGCACTTAATACACTTAGAGGCATCAATAACAAATGGACTTTTGATTTCGCCCGAAATAGCGCCCACAGGACAATTTCTTGCACACTTTGAGCAGCCTCTGCAAAGCTCAGGATCAATCTGATAGGTAACAAGCTTTTTACACTGTCCTGCAGGACATTTCTTATTGTATATGTGAGCCTCATATTCATCACGGAAATTTTTAATTGTGCTGACAACAGGCATAGCCGCCGTTTTGCCAAGACCGCACAGCGCAGTACTGGAAATTGTATCCGCAAGCTCCAAAAGCAGCTCAATATCGCCGTCACGTCCGTTGCCTGCAACAATTCTTTCAAGTATCTCAAGCATTCGCTTTGTACCCTCACGACAGGGTACGCACTTGCCGCAGCTTTCGTTCTGAGTAAAGTTCATAAAGAAACGTGCAACCTCTACCATACAGGTGTCCTCGTCCATAACAACAAGACCGCCCGAGCCAATCATTGCCCCAACCTTTTTAAGGGAGTCAAAGTCAAGAGGCATATCAAGGTTTGGTGTTATAAGACAGCCGCCTGAAGGTCCGCCTATCTGCACAGCCTTAAAACGCTTGCCTCCGCGCATACCGCCGCCGATGTCAAAAATTACATCTCTCAGCAGTGTACCCATAGGCACCTCAATAAGACCTGTATTTTCAATATTACCGGTAAGGGCAAATGCCTTTGTACCGGGACTGCCCTCAGGGCCTATGCCAAGGTACCAGTCGGCGCCGTTGGTAATAATTTTAGGCACATTTGCGTAGGTTTCAACATTGTTAAGTACCGTAGGCTTTTCAAAAAGGCCCTGTTCAACGGTACGTGGAGGCTTAACCCTCGGCATACCTCTTTTACCCTCGATTGACGCAGTAAGTGCACTGCCCTCACCACAGACGAAAGCACCTGCGCCTCTGTTGATATGGAATTTAATTGAAAAATCTGTACCTAAGACATTATCGCCTATAAGACCAAGCTCCTCTGCCTGCCTAATGGCGTTCTGCAGTCTTGATACTGCCATAGGATACTCAGCACGTACATAAATATATGCCTCCTGTGCGCCTACGGCATAAGCCGCAATCATCATACCCTCCAGCATACGGTGAGGATCACCCTCCATTATGCTTCTGTCCATAAAAGCACCCGGGTCACCCTCGTCACCGTTACAGACTACATAATGTACAGGCTCCTTCTGTCTGGCAACCTGACGCCACTTTCTGCCCGTTGGAAAGCCGCCGCCGCCTCTGCCCCGCAGGGTTGATTTTTCAATCTCATCAAGTATATCCTCTTTGGTCATATCAAAAAGTGCCCTTTCAAGAGCCATATATCCGCCTATTGCAAGATATTCCTTAATGGAGGTTGCGTCAATGTGTCCGCAATGCTCCAGTACAACTCTTGTCTGCTTTTTATAAAAGGGTATTTCCTCCTGAGTTTTAAATTTAATACCGTTTTTATTATAGCTTAAACGGTCAACCACCCCATTGTTAAGGATTGTTTTTTCAATAATTTCCTCACAATCCTCAGGCTTAACCTTTGTATAGAGAATACCGTCGGGCTCAATCCTTACAAGAGGTCCCATTTCACAAAAGCCGTGGCAGCCACTTCTTTTAACGCCAACGGAGTCCTCATGCTTATCCTCGGTAAGCTCCACGGTACAGTTAATGCCCTTATCCTGCATTATTTTTATAAAATTATCATATATAACAAGAGAGCCGCCTGCCACACAGCCCGTACCGCCGCATACCAGTATTTTGTTCTTTTCGCTCTCAAAGGAACAGGCATATGCCTGCCTGAGCGTATCAAGCTCCTGTCTGGTTTTAAGCATATTATCCCTCCTCCTTTAAACTCTTTATAAGCTCACTTGCTTTATCGGGCGACATACCCGGATGCACCTTGTCATTTACCGTCATTACGGGAGCAAGACCACAGGCACCGAGACATGACACCGTTTCAACGGTAAACATAAGGTCGTCCGTAGTTACCTTTTTCTCCGATAAGCCAAGCTCCTGTCTTATACGCTCCAAAATAGGTATTGAGCGCCTTACATGACAGGCCGTACCGTCACATACCTTAATTATGTACCTGCCCTTTGGCTCAAGGGAAAAGTTTTCATAAAAGGTAGCAACACTGTAAATGCCTGCCTCACTTGTACCCAGCTCTTTAGCCAAATACGGAAAAACCTCCCGTGGTAAATAATGATATTGCTCCTGTATACTCTGCAATATGGCTATAATTGCACTACGCTTATGCTCATGCTCAGCAAGCACCTTATCAAGCACAGAGTAGTCAAAGTCATTGTTCATAAATTCCCCGCCTTTCTTTGTGACATTTTTAACAATATATCAGTTGACATTATAACATTTTTTCAATATTTTTTCAAGCAAATTGCTTATATTTTAACCTTATTTATGCAAAACATACATATTTTTACACTTTTTTCACAAAAATAAGCATAAATTTGTATATATTGTTTAAAACCATTAAAATGTTGAAATATTATAAATATTATAGTAAAATTATGTATATGATAATAAGGGGGATTTCCAGTGGATATCGAAAAAGAACTTGAAAAACGTATTGAGCTTTTGGAAAGTGAAAATTATGTATTTCCCAAGCGCTTTGGCAAGGGTGATTACATTTTTACGGCTATGGTAATATTAATATGCCTTGCAGCAGTAATAGGAGGTGCCTTCCTATGAACAAATCCGTTGAACAGGCTATTGAAAAAGAGGCGGTGCTTGGTACAATACCTGTACTTAACAGCGAAAAGCTATACGGCTTTATTGACGCCCTGCTGATACTTTCAGGCTACTGTATAGCTACATGGAGCTATACTCAGGGGGCATATCTTACAACACTTGTAGGCTTCAGGCAGCTTTTAATCGGTGCATTTTTCGGCGCAATACTTATGCTTGCCATATATCAGCTGCCTGTTATTCTGTCCACACGCTACGGCATTGATATATGGATATGGCTGAGAGCAGTACTGGGATATAAGGGAGTTGTGCTTATGTCACTTGTGATTATATTCGTCAATTATCCATGGTATGCAGTTTCAGCAGATTTGTTTGCCTCGTCAATGAATACCCTTTCGGGTATACTGCATCTGCCGCATCTCCCCCACGCATTACTTGGCACGGCCTGTGTCGTTATCGGTACGGCGCTTGCCTACAGGGGAATAGGTGCAATTACAATAACCACACGCATACTTGTGCCTATGCTGTTTTTGGTAGGTATATTTGTGCTTGTCGCAGGCTTTACTTCCGTACCTGCCGAGGCTATATGGAGCTACAGACCTGCAGGCTATGAGCAGGGCAATATTGTCCCTTACATAATTTCCATAGAGGCAAACTTCGCCTTTGTAATAACCTTAGTGGGAGGTATGGCTGAAATCCCCCGTCTTACCAAAACGGAGAGCTCAGGCTTTTGGGCGGGTGTGCTTGGTCAGGGACTTGCAGGCTCATTTTTTGTAGTGCTTGGAGCAGTTATGGCAATCGCTATGGAGTACACCACAGGTGAAGCCGTTTCAGACCCTACAGTTATGCTCGCCACCCTTACAGTACCTGCCATGGGCTTATGCTCACTTTTGCTTGTCGCCTTTGCAAACATCGGTACCCAGGCAGTAGGTGCTTATTTATACGGTGTCATGCTTAAGGCATCCTTTAAAAAAATAAGCTACAGAGCGCTTATAATCATTCTTTCGATATATGTAGTTCTGCTTTGTATATGGGGAAGAATTACGGAATACTTTGGCTCCTTTTTAACAATAAGCGCCTGTGTTTATGCGCCCCTTGCGGCACTGCTGTTTACGGACTTCCTTTTTGTAAAAAAGCAGAGAATTTCACTGCGCTCCGCCTACGGTCTTAAGGGATACAATGCATACGAGTATACAAAAGGCTTTAATATAATCAGCCTTATATGTATTGTATTTGGCTTTTGCATTTCCCTTGCAATATATAATCCTGTTACCTGTCAGGTGCATATTCCCATATTATTTTACTTTACACCAACAGGCTTTTCGTTTTTAAGCACCTCACTGCTTTATTATGTGCTTAACCACATACCTCCCATCCAAAAATATATGATACGTGACAGGGAGGAATTAAAGTGAGCAAAAAAATAATCACCACTCCCTTTGACCGCAATATGACGCCTCCACAGCAGAATTTATTTTTTCTGCCTTTTATATGGCTTGGCTCTTTTTTTGCTACTTTGCCCTATGGGCTTAAAATAAAAAAAATCCGTATGAAGGGATTAAAGCCGCCCTTTATAGTTTTAGGCAATCATCAGTCATTTATGGATTTTATAGTTACACCTCTTGCCCTTTTTCCCTACAGAGCAAATTATATATCAGAGCTGGAGGGTTTTGAATACTACGGAGGTAAATTTTACAGGCAGCTGGGTGCTCTTGGCACAAGAAAGTTTATAAACGATATGGCTCTTATTAAAAATATATGCAAGGTAGTAAAACGCGGAGATATTATTGTTATCTATCCCGAAGCACGCTACTGCAATGCAGGTACCTCCACCATTATCCCCGATTCTGTAGGCAAACTGTGCAAAATGCTAAAGATACCCGTTGTTATACTTAATATGAATGGAAACTATCTGCGTTCCCCTATATGGAATATCGCAGTAAGAAAGCAGGCACGTCTGTCTGCAACCATACAACAGCTTTACACCCCCAATGAGCTTGAAAGCATAAGCACGGAGGAAATAAACAACGGTATAAGAAATGCTCTTGCCTA
>CALIRN010000350.1 GCA_938042265.1 uncultured Eubacteriaceae bacterium | reverse complement strand
TCTGCCGCAGCAGGGTCGTCAACAGCAGTATATGTGCTGCCGCTTTTGGTGTAATAGGTTTTTGAGCTGTCAATGGCAGTATCTGCAGTCTTTGTATACTGCGCCTCCGTTTCGGTGACAGGCATACCGTCATCAATAAGCACAGCTCTTCCGTTCCATGTGGCAAGGGTCAAATCCCTACTGATACCGTTTTTGTCGGTATACTTAAGATATTCAAGCAAGTTAAGGTTTTCAAGGTTTGTTGCTACAGCCGAATGCATAATTGCAAGGGTAAATTTGTTTTTATTGTCACCGCAGGCCTTCTGTACCGCTCTGTTAAGTGATGTAGGTTCAATCCTTCCGTCACCCTCTGCCGTAATATTGTATGTATGGTTATTAACAAAGCCAAGGTTTTCCTTGCCCGTCATATTGAAGATACCCTCTAAAATGGAAAGCAGGGTAGTCTGGTCAACACCGTCAAAATACTCGCTTACCTGCATGGCAACATTGTCCATAAAGCCTGCACCGCCTGTAATATCCTCGGCAAAATCGCTTTCAAGCCAAGCCTGTGCTCTTCCCACAACCACTACGCCGCGCTCGTACGTATTTGTTGTTGCTGCCTCAATATCGGTTGTGCCGTCATAATTAATAACGTCACCTCCCAAAAGGCCGTACATAGGTATAATTGCATAGCCTGTACCCGTTTGTGAGGAAAACGCTCCTCTGATTTCACTGCTGCCCTTTAATGCTCTGCTTTTAATCAGCTCATTTTTCTTAAGCTGAGGTATACGCTGAGTATAAGCCGCAAATGCCTGTGGATTAAAAGTCTTGCTGTTAAATTTAGCCATAAAAAATTCCTCCTTCAATAATTACTGTGCACCATAAATTTCGCAAAAACGTGAATAGCTCATCTGCTCCGTATCCTGAAGCATATCGCCGCTTTCATAAGGTACAAGCCCCTTTATCTGCGTATTGCTCTCAAATAAAAAGGCAGTTTCCTCATTTTCCTTAAGGGCTTTAATCTGTTCCTCCAGTCCGCAGGACCTGCCCTCTTCATCAATAGAGAGCTTTTCCCTGTCAAGCAAAGCACCTGCCGCCTTAACATTTCTTGCACCGGCTCTTAAAAGTGCGGTTTCAACGGCAAAGTCAAGCTTAAGATTTGCAATTTTAGCTTCATACTCCGCTTTCTGCAATTCAAGAGCCTCATTTTCCTTAATATTTTCTTCCATATTAAGCCTCCTCTTTAATTTTTTTCTGCGGTTTTCCCTTCCGCAAACATAATATAACCCATAAAAACTGCCAAAAACTGCCAAACATAAAAAAGTTTCAAAATTTTTTTATGTTTTTAAAACACTAATTCATATCCTTTAATAATTCTCTAATTTCTACCTATAATAAAGATAAAATTTTAATATTTTTGTAACTATTTTTTTCAAATAACCCTTGCATAAGTATATGGTTATCTGCTAAACTATAGATTGGAATGTGCTGTTTAAATAAATATGTACAAATAGGGGATTTTCCCTTTTATGTAAACACTTACTTAATGCTGACAAAAATAAAACAAAAAATTAAGCTGTATTTTACGGTAACGGCTTAACTTATTTTTGCCTTTTAATTAATAAGTGTTTCCTTAGATAAACCCTAATATAATTGATTTGAGGTGTAAAAACTAATGGGTATATTGGAAAAAATATTTGGTAACTACAGCGAAAAGGAAGTTAAGCGTATACGTCCGATAGTAGATAAGATTAACGATCTTGAGCCACAGTTTACCTCCCTTACTGATGAGCAGCTTAAAGCTAAGACAGAGGAATATAAGTCAAGACTTGCAGGCGGAGAAACCCTTGACGACCTGCTTCCTGAGGCATTTGCCACCGTAAGGGAGGCAGCAAAGCGTGTACTTGGTATGCGTCACTTTGACGTACAGCTTATCGGTGGTATTATTCTTCATCAGGGACGTATAGCCGAGATGAAAACAGGTGAAGGTAAAACCCTTGTTTCCACCTGTCCCGCTTACCTTAACGCGCTTGCAGGCAATGGTGTGCATATCGTTACCGTTAATGACTATCTTGCAAAGCGTGATGCAGAGTGGATGGGCAGCGTACATGAATTTCTCGGTCTTAAGGTAGGCGTAATACTCCATGATATGCAAAAATCGGAGCGTCAGGAGGCATATGCCGCAGACATCACCTACGGTACAAATAACGAGCTGGGCTTTGACTATCTGCGTGACAATATGGTTGTTTACGAAAAGGATATGGTACAGAGAGGTCTGCCCTTCTGTATAATTGATGAGGTTGACTCCGTACTTATCGATGAGGCACGTACTCCCCTTATTATTTCCGGTATGGGTGCAGACTCCTCCAAGCTTTACCAGCTTGCCAACTCCTTTGTACGTACCCTTAAGGCAGGCCGTATCTTAAATGAGGAGGAGGCTCTTAACCCTCTTACCAGAGAGGATATTCAGGAGGAGGGCGATTACGTAGTTGATGAAAAGGCCAAGACTGTTTCTCTTACCCAGGACGGCGTTAAAAAGGCTGAGCGCTACTTTAATCTTGAAAACCTCGCCGACCCTGAAAACCTTGCCATTCAGCACCATATCAATAACGCCCTCAAGGCAAATTACAATATGTCACTTGACAAAGACTACGTTATTAAGGACGGGGAAATTGTTATTGTTGATGAATTTACCGGCCGTATGATGCCAGGACGTCGTTACTCCGACGGTCTGCATCAGGCAATAGAGGCTAAGGAGGGTGTTGAGGTTAAGAGTGAAAGCAAAACTCTTGCAACCATCACTTTCCAGAACTTCTTTAATAAATATGCAAAAAAATCAGGTATGACAGGTACCGCGCAAACTGAGGAAAGCGAATTCCGTCATATCTACGGTATGGACGTTGTTTGTATTCCCACCAACCTTCCCGTACAGAGAAAGGATCTTCCTGACGTGGTTTATCAGACAGAGGCGGCAAAATTCCGTGCTGTTGTTGAAAGCATAAAGGAGTCCGTTGAGACAGGTCAGCCTGTACTTGTAGGCACTGTAACAATTGATAAATCCGAGCTTTTAAGCTCCATGCTTAAAAAGGAGGGCATCAAGCATCAGGTACTTAACGCAAAATATCATGAAAAAGAGGCTGAAATCGTTGCGCTTGCCGGTCAGAAGGGAGCCATCACCATAGCGACCAATATGGCAGGACGTGGTACTGATATTAAGCTTGGCGACGGCGTTAAGGAACTTGGCGGTCTTAAAATTATCGGTACGGAACGTCATGAGTCACGCCGTATTGATAACCAGCTCAGAGGCCGTGCAGGTCGCCAGGGCGACCCCGGCGAGTCACGCTTCTACATTTCCCTTGAGGATGATCTTATGCGTCTTTTCGGCTCTGAAAAGGTAAGCAAAATGATTGCTGCGCTGGGGCTTCCCGAGGACGAACCTATTGAGCATAATATGCTTACCAAAGCAATCGAAAATGCACAGAAAAAGGTTGAGGGCAATAACTTCTCCGCACGTAAGCGCCTCCTTGATTATGATGAGGTAAATAACGAGCAGAGGGAAATCATCTATGCAGAACGTCTTGAAGTTCTCCGTGGTGCCGATCTTAAGGAAAAAATCCTTAAGATGATCAAATCTGTTGCCGGCTACTATGTTGATAAATATATTACTAATGAAAATGACCCTGACGAGTGGGATTTAATTGGTCTTGCCGAGGCCCTTGTTCCCCAGTTTGCAGGCAGACTTGACTGCCTTGCCCTTTCCGATGAGGAAAAGGATAAAATTGATAAAGAGCTGCTTACGGAAAAAATTGCCTCCGAGGCAACCGCACGTTATGATGCCAAAGAGGCGGAGTTCGGTGCAGAAAATATGCGTGAGCTTGAAAGAGTTATTCTTTTAAGAGTAGTAGATACAAAGTGGATGGACCATATTGATGATATGGATCAAATGCGTCAGGGTATTCAGCTTCGTGCTTATGGTCAGCGTGACCCAATCGTTGAGTTTAAATTTATCTCCTACGATATGTTTGATGAGCTTAATACAAATATTCAGCTTGATACAATACGTTCACTGTTTAATATCCGTTTACAGGTAGCTCCTCCCGAAAGAGAACAGGTAGCTAAAGCAACCTTTACAAATAAGGATGATTCCGCTTCCTCTGCTCCAAAAAGGAGAAAAGAGCCAAAAATAGGACGTAACGAGCCTTGTCCTTGTGGCAGCGGCAAAAAGTATAAGGATTGCTGCGGCAGAAACGCATAAAATTATATAGCTGAGGATATTAATACTCCCAGCCGACCGACTCTTTCATCGTCGGTATTCGACAGAAGCTTGCACTCCTGCCGAATAATATAGTAAGTACCTTTCAGTCTAAAGAAGCGGTGAACTTACTATATAGGTTAAATAACAGGGATCGGTTATCCGCCGTTCTCTGCCTGTTATAAACAAAAAAATTCATTATAAAGGATGTGATCACTTTATGGTATTCGAGCTTGACCAGATTAAAACAGAGCTTTCAGGCTATCATAAAAATTTAGAGGAAATGGGGGACTCACTTTAACGTAGCAGAAGCACGTGAAAAAGTGACCGAGCTTGAAGAAATAGCAGGCGACCCCGACTTTTGGAATGATATGGAGGCAGCTCAGGGCATACTCCAGCAGACCAAGCAGTTAAAAAGTAAAATTGAGGGCTATGAAAGCCTTTGTACCGAGTTTGAAGACATTATGACTCTTATTGAAATGGGCAACGAAATGGACGATGAATCGGTTGTACCCGAGGTTAGGGAAATGAAGGAGAGCTTTTTGGAAAAGTATGAGCATCTTCGTATCTCCACCCTCCTTACGGGACCTTACGATAAAAATAATGCAATTGTAACCCTTCACGCAGGTGCTGGCGGCACTGAGGCCTGTGACTGGGTATCCATGCTCTACCGTATGTACAGCAAATGGACAGACCGTGAGGGCTTTCAATTTGAGCTTCTGGACTACCTTGACGGCGATGAGGCAGGCATTAAATCCGTTACCTTTATGGTAAAGGGCGAAAATGCTTTTGGCTATCTTAAGGCGGAAAAGGGTATTCATCGTCTTGTGCGTATATCCCCCTTTGATTCCAGCGGCAGACGCCACACCTCCTTTGCAAGCTGTGATGTAATGCCCGAGCTTGACGATAATATTGAGGTTGAAATCAACCCCGATGATATTGAAATGCAGGTATTCCGCTCCAGCGGCGCAGGCGGTCAGCATATTAACAAAACCTCCTCCGCCGTCAGGCTTATCCACCATCCGTCAGGCGTGGTTGTATCCTGTCAGACAGAGCGAAGTCAGCTCCAGAACAGAGAAACCTGTATGAAAATGCTTAAGGCAAAGCTTTATGAAATTAAGCTTAAGGAACAGGGCGAGCTGCTGGAGGGTATCCGCGGCGATGTAAAGGATATTGCCTGGGGCAGTCAGATACGCTCCTATGTATTCCACCCCTATAATATGATTAAGGATCACCGTACCGGTTGTGAAACAGCAAATGTTCAGCCCGTAATGGACGGTAACCTTGAGGCATTCATAAATGCTTATCTCAAATGGATAAACGGTCAGGATACAGAAGAAAATTCATAATAATACAAAAACGAAGCAAAGCCTTTTTGAACTGACCCACAAATATTTAACAGTTTATTAATCAAGCAACTAATGAGGATTGAAGCCTGTGTTGTACAGGACTCAGTCCTCAAACTGTCAAAAAACTAAATTTAACAAAAAATTTTGCAATTTTCCAATACTTTAAATCCAAAAACAACTCAAGTTTAAAGGTAACTCAAAGGAAAGTTGTTAAGAAACCCCTTGGTTTTCTTAATTTAATCCGCAGGCGGAAACCGCGCTTTTCGCCGAGGGATATTGTGGCTTAATTTGCAAAATTAAGCCATCCCGAAGGGATTTGCATTTATTACATAAATGCAAACGGTGTCGAGCCGTAGGTGAGGCACGAGTCGTTACTTCCTTGGTGGGTACGAAGTACCCCTACTGCAAGAAATGTGTGCATTTCTTGCAAGCGTGTCGACTTTTTCGACACACTGAGGACTCAGTCCTTTTAGTTTGCTTTTAATTAGCTTATTATTATAATAATATATATATTCTTCAATTTCTTTTTCATATGTTCCTCTTATTCAAACTCATGTTTATAATACATTTCAGCTTTTAACAAACCAAAAAAGTTTTCTATTACATAATTATTAAGACAATTTCCTTTCCTTAACATACTTTGAATTATACCTTTTTGTCTTTTACTCTAAATTCAGTCACATCTGTCACAAGCTTCTGAATAGGCTTCTCTGCTTTAAAGCTTCTGTTTAAAATATTATCAGCAGCCTTACCAATCTCCCCTTTATATGAACGATACTTTCTTATTCTGCTTTCACACTTTAAACCACAAATTTTCATTAACTTACTTACAAGCTTATGGTTCTTCTGCTCCAAACTGCTTATAGTTCGCCACTCAACGTTGCACAACTGCTACGGCAGTTCCTAAAATATGGGCGCTTTCCGAACAAGACACACCATCATCAATTTCCCTTAACACTGCTCTAATTTTTCCTCATATGTGTATTTTGACATTAAAAATGCACCTCCAATGTTAGTTTTATTCTAACATTTGGGGTGCACTTCATTTAGTCTATACTCCGTTTTTTAATAAATCTGTCACCGCCACAAGCAGCAAAAAGCATTCTTATCCACACAAAATTTCTTTTTCAACCCAAACGGCTTACTATCCACAATTACTTGTTTAAAATTGTTGCTTTATCCCATTTTTTGTAACTTTTCCACATAAAAACATCTCAATAAGTCCTTTTTGTCGAGCTAATCTTGTAGTATTTCCGTTACTTTTGTTTTATAATTAAAATGCAAAAACAATACACACCTTTATATATATTAAACTTAGGAGATAAAAATGCAAAACACTATCTTAAATACAACAAAATCATATATCGACGAAAATAATATAAGAAAAAAGCTTAACTACTCACTTTTAAGCCGCAGTACATCCATAGGCACAGTATATGACATAGCCTGTAAGCGCATTGCACAAAGCACCGAGCAATGCCAGATATATAAAGGCGTCACCCAGAATTACAGCACAGCCGTTAAAATATTCAGCATCATTTCCCGTAACCTTGTATCTCCGGAGCATCTGATCTGCATTATAGATGATTTATATGAGAATTTTAACTAACACGGCAAATCCCCACTCTCTTATACAGAGTGTACTTACTGCTCATGGATCTGCAGCCAAATTACTGCTTTTTCCTCGCCTTGCCGGTAATATTATAAGGCGTAATTTTACAAATCACGGTAACCCTGTATAATTTATCAATATACTCCATACCCTCTTTGTAAAAATCGGGACTGTATTTTTCAATAAGCGCAACAAGCGCCTTTCTTTTGTCCCCCTCCTCTGCAATTTCAGCATGGCCAAATACGGTTGCAGAGCTGTAATAGGCAGCAAACTCATTTGGTATAATTTCAATATCGTCAGCCACATTAAAGCATACCTTATTATTTTGTTTAATATTTTCCAGCTTATGCCCCTCTGCTGCACAGTGAAAATAAACCGCACCGTCAACATACACATAAAATAAAGGCACTGCATAGGCACTGTTATCCTGACTTACGGTAGCAAGGGTCCCATAAAGCCCCTTTTTTAATATATCCTCAGCCTCAGCCAAGGTAATTTGTCTGTCTGTTCTTCTTACAGGGTACTTCATAATATTCCTCCTTATATAGTTCACTTAAGTATATATAATGTCTTTAAATTTCAATACATTTTCAAAAAAGGCCCGTCCACCGATCGGACGAGCCAAGATGTGAATATGTATGCGGAAAAATAAAGGGGGATGACAGTTTGGGGGGAGGGATCTGTCAGTGAAAACCGCATACACGGGGTTTGGGGTTGGGAGCTGAAAATCAACTCCATTTTTAATTATACATACTTAATAAAAAAAATCAACACCCATAACCCTTAAAATTACAAATTTCACAAAAATTTCATAATTTGTAATAATTATGCATATATTTTTCCTAAACAGTCAAAGATATTCATATCCGATTGCACTGCGCATTTCAGAATTTTTACCCGCAGGATTTCTTTACGTTTCTCATATAACCAAATTATACTCTTATAATCGGTATTAGATAGGAGCATGTACTCCTGCCTAATAATAAGTAAGTCCCTCTCCTAAAAGGCGGGGGACTTACTATGTGGGTTAAAAAACATACTTACTCAGATATACATATTTCATCAAAACACTAATTTCTACTTCAATATTTCATCAATAACAGACTTAGTGTTATCCTCATAACCACCTATAGGCACAATGGCAAGATAAGCCGGTTCCTCATAGCCCTCGAGCACCTTGTATTTTTCAATAAGTGCAGACGAGCCTAAATCTATTGCAAATGGTTTTTCCTGATTGTCCAAAGGATCAGTATGGTAAAAAAGCATTTCCTTTTCCTCCAGTACCTTAAGCTCCTCATCACTGTAATACTCACTGAGAGGTGCAATATACTCACTGTCAATAAACAGCTCCATATCCGCCTTAAAGGCAACTATCACATTAATCTCCATGGAAAATAAATAGGTAACAAACTTCTGCTCCATTTCCACATTAAATACCGCATCATTTTCATCAAAATAATAGTTGCTTACGGTAACGCTGTCAGACTCGGCAAGCCCCAGTGCATTGTTAAGGTCAGCAGTCAAAGCATCGGTCTGCTCCGTTGAAATATGGGGTCTGTACACCGCTATACCGGCATAATTAACAGGCTTTGGCTTAATCATTGCATATACCATTGAGCCTCCCGCTATTATAACAAACATCACGCCCAGTATTACCCACTTGTAATATTCCCAGATATGTTCAAGCTTTTTCTTAAAGCTTAAATCCTTAAATGTCATTACAATTCTCCTTTTATTCCTCTACAAACTCAGAGGCAGTCTTTAAAATGCCCCTTTCAACACTGTCACGAGAGTTGCCCCAGGGCTCATCCTTGTGCCTGTAATCAAATTTATCCGTAAAATGTTCAACCTCATCAGTAATACGCTTGATATTTTCCTGCTCAAGAGGTACAATAATATTCATAAGCCTTTCGTATTCGACAGCGGACAGCTTTTTTTCACCCTGAGAAACAAGCATTGAAAAATGCCTTAGGCAAAAGCCCTGTGACGCTTTAACCTTGTCCTGTATTTCAGGCATTTTTGCCCACATATAAAAGAAGGTATCCACATATCTTTCAAAGGTATTCTCAATGCGGTCACAGATATAGCAGCTTGAGGTTATTGTATCAATATACGCACACACAGGGCTTTTGTTTTTGTCAGGCTTGGCAAAAAGTGATTTTTTTGCAGGCTTTCTATTGCCTGCAAGGCTGTTAAGCTCTCTGCCTACAGTCTGTAAATGTGTATGCAGCATTAGGGCAAGACCAAGTCTATTCTGCTGCCTGTACATCATACCGTAGTGATGAGCGCAAAAGCCCTTTTTGTTGGTGTCCATGCGAATATCGTCCTCCATATAGGCAGGACCGAGCATATAATCAACACTTTCCCCCTCCAGACGGCGGTACATATTACAGAAAGGGCATTCGCCGCCTTCATCAAAGGCTTCATTTACGGGGATAGTATATATTTTTTCTTTCACGGGGTAATCACTCCTTTATGTGCTTATACCCTAATTATAACATAATAAATTTAAAATGTTAAGGTGGTATTTATGAAATATTATAATGAAGGCAGCAATCTGACAGTTACCGGCTTAAAGGATTTTAATCTAACCGAAATTCTGGAATGCGGTCAGTGCTTCCGCTTTGAAAAACTGGGAGATTTAGAATATAAAATTATAGCGCTGGGCAGAGCCTTGACTTTACATCAGCAGGGTGATACCCTAACCCTCACCGACTGCACTCTACATGAATTTGAGGAAAAATGGATCCATTATTTTGACCTTAAAACCGATTACGCCGCCATAAAAGCTGAAATTTCCAAAGACGATGCCATAATGCAGGCAGCAGTAAACTATGCAGGAGGTATACGACTTTTAAATCAGGAGCCTTATGAATGCCTTTTATCCTTTATAATATCCCAGAATAACAATATTCCGAGAATTAAAGGCATAATCTCATCAATGAGCAGTAAATACGGAACAAACGGGAGATTTCCTACCCTTTCAGAG
>CALIRN010000349.1 GCA_938042265.1 uncultured Eubacteriaceae bacterium | reverse complement strand
TCTTTTTAAGGAATTTGGCGGTGTTGATGCAGTGCCTCTTTGCGTACGCTCTCAAAACCCTGATGATGTGGTAAGGACTATTTCTCTGATTTCAGGCAGCTTTGGCGGCATTAATCTGGAAGATATAGGTGCTCCACATTGCTTTGAGGTAGAGGAGAAGCTGAAAAAATGCTGTGATATACCTGTTTTTCATGATGACCAGCATGGTACTGCCGTAGTAGTGCTTTCGGGTATACGCAATGCCCTAAAGCTTATCGGCAAAAAGCCTGAGGACTGTGTTGTGGCAATGTCGGGTGCGGGTGCGGCAGGTACTGCTATTGCAAAGCTGCTGCTTAAGGCAGGCTTTAAGGATATTACACTCTGTAATATTGACGGTGTAGTATCTGCCGATGTTAACTATGACGACCCATATCTTGCAGAGCTTGCTCAGCTTACAAATCCTCATCGTAAAAGCGGTGAACTTAAGGATATTGTTAAGGGTGCCGATATATTTATAGGGGTTTCCGCTCCCGGTATACTTACGCCTGAGATGATAAGTACTATGGCAGACAAACCTGTTATTTTTGCAATGGCAAACCCTGTGCCTGAGGTTATGCCTGATGTGGCAAAGGAGGCAGGGGCTTTTGTAATTGCCACAGGCAGAAGTGATTATCCAAATCAAATTAATAATGTGCTAGCGTTCCCCGGTATTTTCAGAGGTGCTCTTGATGTAAGGGCAAGTGATATTAATGATGAAATGAAGCTTGCTGCCGCAGATGCAATTTCATCTCTTGTAACTGAGGAGGATTTAAAGAACGGCATTATTATTCCATCGGCCTTTAACAAAAGTGTTTCAAAGGATATTGCAAAGGCTGTTGCAGATGCTGCAATCAGGTCAGGTGTTGCAAGAATAAATAATAATTAAAAAGTATAAACTGCAATAAAAAAAGGGCTTGAAAAAAATCAGGCCCAGATATGATATACCAGTAAGTGTTATTGGAAGTGATTGCCTCTTTACCTCGGTATACTTTTACGGAAACAGCATCTTCACTTTAAGCAGTGACGGATGCTGTTTATTTTTGTATTGGTTTTGGCATAGCCCGGACAGCATTAATAATACACCCGTTCAAGCATAAGTCCTCCAGAGGGAAGGGTAGGCCCTGCGTTTTTTCTGTCCAGGCTGTTTAAAATATCCGTTATTTTATCCGGTGGAATTTTGCCGATACCTGCTTCAAGAAGGGTCCCCGACAGTATTCTTACCATATTATATAAAAAGCCGCTGCCTGTAAAGCTCATTTCAAGTATGTCGTTTTTGCAGGCAATATCTATTGAATAAATTGTTCTTACCGTTGATTTTTTCATACGTCGGTTGGAGCAGAAGGCTTTAAAATCATGTTCACCTATAAGTAGTGTAGCAGCTTTTTTAATATCTTCAATATTAACGGTACACGGATAAAGATACACTGTATGCCTTGAGAAAACATCAGCCTTTTCGCCTGTACAAATACGATAGGTATAGGTTTTGGCCTTTGCATTAAGCCTTGCGTGAAAGCGCGGCTCTGCCTTTTCAATGCTTAGGATGCGTATATCCCTGTTAAGGGAGGCATTAAGACGGCTTTTGATTTTGCTGCAGGCAACATCTTCTTCAAGGAGGAAACTTGCACACTGCCCCATAGCGTGAACACCTGCGTCTGTCCTGCCACTGCCGTTAAGCTCTGTGGGCTTGCCGTTTATTTCACTAAGTAGCTCTTCCAGTATGCCCTGTATGGTGTTATTGGTATTACCCTGTTTTTGCCAGCCGTCATAGCGTGTGCCCTCATACTGTAAAATCATTTTATAATTCTGCATGGTATACCTCATTACACTAAAGGGGCCGCTGTAAAATAGCAAAGCTATTTTGCAGCAGCCCCTTTATAAAAGCTTAAAATATCAGTCAACAATGTAGTCTGCAAGTGCCTTTTTAACTGCGTCAGCCTCGCTGTCGTCATGAATGTCAAGGCGAAGATCGTTAGTGATATCAAGGCTGAAGATGCCCATAATTGACTTAGCATCAATAACGTATCTGTCAGATGTTAAATCAAAGTCACCGTCAAAGGTGTTTATTACATTTACAAAATTCTTTACTTTGTCGATTGAATTTAAAGAAACCTTAAGTGATGTCATAAATATTACCTCCATTCTACATTACAAATCTTAACTTTCACCTATATATTAACCGCAAAATGATTTTTTGTCAACCGCTTATTAGGTAAAAAAAGGATTATTAATATTAAATTTTTGTTACATTGTAAAAAACTGACGTAAAATCCTTAAGAAATTACCGAAAGATTTTACGTCAGTTGATTTTTAAAGCATTTCCACAAATTTTTCAATCCTTACGGGACGTGAATAGAAGTAGCCCTGATGGGTATCGGCCTTATACTTTTCAACAAACTCGCTTATTTGCTTAGTTTCAATGCCTTCAATACAAATCCTTATACCAAGCTTGTTTGCACATTGAATAACACTTTCCACAATGGTCTGGTCGGTTTCACTTGCCTGAATATTTGATATAAAGGTCTGGTCAATCTTAAGGCAGTCAATAGGAAGCTCTCTGAGCAGGTTGAAAGATGATGCACCTGTACCAAAGTCATCAAGAGCAATTTTTATTCCATGTGAACGGAAGAAGCTAAGCTCCCCCTTAAGAAATTCAGTATTAAGGTTCCTGCAGCGTTCTGTCAGTTCTATGCAAAGATTTTGAGGAGGGAAACCCGTATCCTGCAGTATCTGCATTACAGCCTCCCTAAAGCCTTTGCGTTCAAGCTGCGTGTATGATATATTGACGTTTATGACAAACTCAGGGAATGCCTCAACAATTTTTTTGCCGTCAGTCAGCGCCTGATGTAAAATCCAATTGCCAAGCTCAAAAAAGCAGGTATCATTTTCAAGCCAGGGGATAAATGCTCCCGGTGAAACCTCGCCATATAAATCCTGACGCCAACGCAGTAATGCCTCCATACCTATGGTTTTACCGTCACCATCACGTACAAGTGGCTGATAGCAAAGATAAAAACCGTTGCAGCCCTTTACCACGCTTTGCCTGATAGCGTTCATAAGCTCAATCTTTTTCTTGCCGCTGCCCTCAACGTTGTCATCAAAAAATACCAACTCACCATGTTTTTCCGACTTTGATCTCTCCAGTGCGTAGGTAACGCATGCAAGTATTGAATGTTCACAGGTATCATGCCCCTGCACGGCTACGGCACCGCCTGAAATACTAAGGGAAATATTTATATTTTCCACAACAATTTCAGTTTTGGCAATTTCCTGTATGCGGCTGTAAATTTCCAGCGCCTGCTCTTGAGACATACCCCTTACGCCAATAGCAAACTTTGCACCGTCCATACGGTATACTATACCCCAACCATTTACATAGCTTTTAATTTTATCGGCAAATTCCTTTAAAATAGCATTGCCGAATACATAGCCGTATATATCATTAATTTCACTGAAACGGTTAATGCCTATTTTAAGTACTCCTACAGGTATTCTCTGTTTAATCACATTACGGATGGAGTTTAAAAACTCATATATATTATAAAGACCTGTGTTAGGGTCAATATTATCCATAATACCGTGGTTTAAAAGCGTGCCTGCAAATAAATCGGGCTCACCGTTTTTACCCTTAAGTACAATACCTCTGCAGGTACAGACCACATAATTTCCCTCTTTATTTTTGGCACGGTATTCAAGCTCATGCTTATGCTTTTTACCGCTGAATACCTGCTCGATATCTTTAATGTACGTCTCCCTATCATCGGGATGAACGTGTTCTGCCCAGATTTTGCCTGCCTCAAGCATATATTCTCCCGGCAATCCAAAATAGTCTACCGCATTTTTTGACCAACGGGAAACGCCTGTCTGCATATTGCATAAATAGACATATTGATGTCTGGAGGTTTCGGCAAAGGCCGTAAAAGTTCTCGTATCAAGATAGGATTTATCTATTTCCATGCAAACACTCCCCCTGTTGCTTTAATAATTCGTCCTAAAATATTAACGATTAATTTATTAAGTATATTATAGCTGTTTCTGCTGTAAATTGCAATTCAAATTTGAAACTAAGATTAAATATTAACAAAATTTACGATTTGTACAATAAATGACGTTTAAGTTTGTTAATATTTTACCATTTTTAATGAGGCGATACAGAATGGGAAAGTAAGCCGGACGGTTTTGACAACGCTTTTTTGTAAAAAATTACCTTTGAGATAGAGTGGAAAATAAAATAAATTGTGTAATTTTTAACAAATACATTAATTTATACAATAATATATTGATATTTTAAGTTCATCAGTATTATAAGGTACGGCTTCAAGGCTGTTAATCAGTGCTGAAATATTATCATCGGCAATATTTTTCATACTGACCGACAGGCTGTAAAGGTTGTCAAATTCGTACTCGCTGATATATTCGTCGGTTACTTTGCCATTAAGAATATTTCTGAAATAATTTGCGGCGGCATTATAGTTTTTCATATCGGTAATTCTCGTAAAAACATTAACACCTATATCGGTTATTGAAAGACCACAGCTGTGACCTGTGTATCTTTCATACTCGCTTGGCTGTATTGTTCTTTCATAAAAAGAGGCTTTTGCGGCACCGAGGCTGTTAAGCTCATCCGTAAGTATTTTGGCATTTTCGCTGTCCATAACTTCAAAGCTGCATATCAGCTTTCTTTTCTCCATGCCTGCATAAAGGCTTATTGTACCCTGTGCCGCATTATATTTCTCTGCTGTTTGTCTTAGTGCGGCAGGGGATATGCTGTCAAGCCCAAATTCCGCACTGACTGTATTTGTTTTGTATATGGTAGGCTGATAGCTGTCGGGCACAACCCAATCGGTACAGCTTTTGCCCTTTAAAAGCTCCTTTGGCACAAGAGCGTAGGGATAGTACATAGCCATATCCTCGGTCATAAACTCGTCCCCCTCGGAG
>CALIRN010000348.1 GCA_938042265.1 uncultured Eubacteriaceae bacterium | reverse complement strand
GCTCCATACTGCTGCTGATATGATTGGTCTGTCCGGTCATATCGATAGTAATGTATTGGGTTGTGCTTTTTTGAGTTGCTTGTCTTGAATGGTAGTCCTTGATAAGGTCAGCTATGTCTGAGTTGCTTTTGATTTCCTCGGTGTTGGAGGCGATGTTGGCTGTTATATCACATAAAGAACTCAAACTGTTATTATACTCATCAAGAAGATTTTTAATATCATTTTCTTCTTTATCTTTTATGCCATTTCTTTCTAAATAAAGTTGATTTATTTTTTCTTGACGGGCGTTGTGGTTATTCTCATACTTACTTACCAACTCACTAAACTCAATTGCTCTTCCGTTAATAACTGCCTGCATATTCGCTTCAAAATCAGCCAGTTTTTGATTGTTTTCACTTATTTTTAAATCCCTCTCTGCCTGAATGGCTGCATTTTTGGCAATAGTTATATCGACATCATAGGCAGTTCCAAATGTTTTGTTCAAAAGGCTTTCAATACCAACAATAATATTGTTAAATGTTACAAGAGCAAATGCTTTAATATCTATAAACTCATTTTGCAACCCTATCTTCACTCTGTTGAAAAACATTATTAATTTAGCTCCGAAATCAAGAAAACTGTTTACTGCTGCAAGGATATATGTATGCATATCTTCAAACAAATCCGCTGCACTAGCCTGTACTATTGCAAAGGCAATATCAACTCCTCCAACTTTATTTGCCAAAACACCAAATGCGATTCCTGCAATTGCGGCGCCGATGCCTATACCCAAAACGCCTGCTCCAAAAGTGCCTGTTGCAATAGTCATTGCACCTGTAACTACTTTTGCGGCCTTAACTGCAAACGTGTACGCGCCTACAGCAAATGCCGCCGCATAGACAGCAGAACTTATTTTATCCCAGTTGTCTATAATTGCAGGTGCTGCCTGACCTATCGTGTCTATAATCGCAATAGCAACATAACTTGCGACTGTCAGAATTCTGATAATCCCATCCATGGTAGTTTGAAAACTTTCGGAATTAATAATTCCGTTGAAATTGTCAAGCACAGGCTCAAATGCATTAACAGCCTTGTTTTTTAACATTATCATAGACTGTTCAAATGTCACAGGCATACTTTCAAAACTCTTGTTGGTTTCATCTATGCTGCCCAAAACCGCATTTTTTACTATTTCAGCAGTTACTAAACCGTCCTCGGCATAGTCTCTGATACTGCTTTCAGCCCAACCCATACTTCTTTCGATTTGCCTTGCAATTTCAGAGGCTCCTTCCAAGACAGAATTCAACTCGTCACCTCTTAAAACTCCCGATGCCATAGCTTGAGTCAGCTGTGTCATAGCACCTGCTTGTGTTGCAGCATCTTTTCCGCCAATAGCAAACTGTTTGTTAATGCCTTCAAGAAACATTATTATTTCGTCATTATTATTAAATGCGTTGCCCGCATTAAGGGCAAGGGAAGCAGCAGAGTTTACAGTGCTGATATAATCAGCTCTTGAACGCATGGCGGAATCATATATTTTGCGCTTTAATGATTTTTGGTCTTCTCCGTCATCTGTCATTAACGCTATTCTCGCCTTTGCGGATGTTAGGCTGTCGCTTAAATCCAGACCTTTTTTAATTCCCTGCAACGACACGTACGCACCTACTGCCGACTTTATTTTACTGTACAGCTTTTCTGCCGAGCCTCCGCCTTGTTCAATTTTTTCGTTAAAATTTTCCTGCTGTTTGGTATTCTCTTTTATACTATTTTCCGTTTTTTCAATTTTATCATTCAGTTGCCTTTGGTTGTCCTGCGCAGCATTTACGTTGTAAATACCAACGGCAAGCTCGCTGTTTACGTTTTTGATTTTTCCTTCAATACCGGTATAAATTCCTTGTACAATATTAAGCTGTGTGTTTGTGCTTGCAACAAGATCGTTCAGTTTTGAATAACCAAGGTTGACTTCCGACATATTATCTGCCAACAATGCATTGTTAATTCGTTCCTGCAGGTTTAATATATTTTTCATACGGCTGCTTGTAGCTGCAAGCGAATTATTTATACTGGTTATTTCTGCTTCTGTTGCACCGTCGGTCGACATATCTTTTAAAGCCTCTGCTCTCATTAAAAGCTCTATAAGCTTGTCATTTACATTACTTATATCCTCTGCGGCATTGTTGCTCAATACCATAGTATCATATGAGCGGTTGGTAATTTCATCCTGCATTTGAGCGAGCTTTTGTGCTGTCTGCACAATACCGCTAATCTGCTGTTCCATCTTGGCAGGTCCTTCAATATTCTGCCATTCTGTCATAACGGACATAGCTTTACCCACACTTTCAAATCCCATAGTTATTTTATCAGTACATCTGTGAATATTCTCAAGTTTTGCAGATATTCTATCATTCAGCTCAATTGTTGCCGTTATCCCTGCCATGCAATACACCTCCTTATGAATATAAAAACAGCACCTACATTTCTGTAAGTGCTTTATAATCTGTTTAAACTATAAATATTTAAATAATTGAATTAAATATTCTCCCTCAATATCCGTTTCATCTCTATCCAACCTACGTTTGCCAAACCTCGTAAAACCATTATCTTCATAAAATTTAATCAATTTTGGATTGTCCTGACATTCCAAATATGTAAATTTTCCACCTATCTCGTTTTGAATAAACTTTATTTTATCCAAAGCTAAATTAAGCAGCTCATTACCTGATATTAAGCAATTATTACCCCCTGCGTAATTTTTCCCCAATTGTCCAATTAACAGTGCAGAAAAAACACACTTTTTAGAGTTAATATCCCTCTCTCCAAATTTAATTATTCGTTTCCATACCGTTTTAGAAACAGAATTTTTATATACAACAATGCTCTTCGAGGTTATCGTATAATATCCAACCAATTCTTTATTTTCTCCCCAGGGATCATCTCTGTTACACCAATATATCAAATGTGTTCTGGCTATTCCCTGTTGTGAAAACAAAATAGCCTTATCTCTGATAAAATTTTGGACATCCATATTTTGAGGACACTCAAAAGTGGAGAGGATTTTTTTTACTTCATCCTCTCCAATCTGGGTAATCATTTCTTTTAAATTAACTGACACTAACACCGTATTTAAAAGCTCTTTAAATTCCATTATTTACTTGCACCAAAAAAATTCTTTTACTTTATCCCCTGACACTTCTATACAATCTTTTTTGGCTACATTTTCAATCTGTAACCCCGTCTCATGTTTTTCTACAGCCGTTTCCAAAGCATTCGCAAATTCCAAACCAAACTTACTATCCTTTATCGCAATATCCTTCAACATACTTTTGGTTGCCATAATAATCACCTCCAAAACACCGTACAGAAGTTTTTCTAAAAGTCAAATACAATATCTTTTAGTAATATTATTATACCTTTGTAAATAAAATATGTCAATCAATTTTGACAAATCTTAATTTTATTTCACCTCCCTTCACATATTATTTCAACGCACACACCCCTCGCGGGGTGGAACAAACAGCATTTATTGCACCATTTATAAAATTATTAATTTCAACTCACGCACCCCTCGCGGGGTGGAACCCTGCATAATCATAATACCATTTTCCTTGATAAAATTCAACACACGCAGGGAATGATAATATTATGCAGTTATATTAAATTCTGTTATTTATTTATCATAAGCAATCTGAATGTTTCCCTGCCTTTCGGGGTTATCAAAGTTTGCTCGCCTTTCCATTTGGTTTTTTCGTTAAAGCTTTCCTTTATCTCAAACAAATCCTTTTTACCTGCATACGGCTTTAAATTTCCTTTCTTATCTCTGAATATGTACTTGCGGTCTAAAAGAAACTGTATAAATGCCTTTCTTTTCACCTTTAACAATTTAGCAGTATCGGTAAAATTGGTAAGCAGATTTCTGTCTACAAGCTCGTCAAAGTAATCCGCTTTCGGTTTCATTATGGTGTTGTCAACCGTAAGCTGCGAATTCACAGCCTGTAAAGCCTTGTTTTTGTCCTGTTCTTCCTTTAAGGCGGTGCAAAGTTTTATCATAGTGTCAGGATTTAATATCACTTCCTCCAACTTTTCAGGTGTCATATATGCACCGTGCTTATGTACGGTAGGTAATACCTCGTCAAATACCCAGCTTTCAAATTTTTCTGCCGCAGGTAGCTTGCTGTGAGTAATAAGGCGGTAGACATCTCCCTCCGAGATAAAATTAATCTCTTGAATCTTACCGCTAATAGGGGTACTGTATTTTACCGTAGCCCTACAATGCGCTGAAATGGCATCGTTTGGTCTTTTATAGCCCAAAGCCTTTGCAACATCACTGCCACAAAACAAAGTTCTGTCCTCTGTCTGTATCGTCCTCAACTCACCAAATTCGGCATTTTCAAAAATCTGTAAATCGTTCATAATTTTTTCCTCCTTATTTCAGCTTTAGCCGCTTTCAATCCCTGCGCATAGCCTAAGAAAAAGCTATCGCACATCATATTCCACGGTTCGTTACAATTCTTTTTATAAAGTTCTTGCATAGCATCATAGCTCATTGTATAACCCGAGCGAATACACTTTTGGGCTTGTTCAATAGTTTTCATTACATTTAATTTTGCCATTAAAAAAACTCCTTTCGTTTTGAAAATTCGTACTTGAAAGAAGTCCCTCTGAATGGTATAATATTTTCAGAGAGATTTCTCTCGGGTACAGAGCATATTCGGTGGTCGCCAAACCTTTTATACCGTTTATGCTCTTTTTATTCTTTTATGTCAGTTTCCAATTTTCTTATTCCCCGCCTTATAGCTTCTGCACGTTCTAAATGTTCTTGTTCACAATATTTATTAAGTATATTACTTTCATCACAACCTAAACGCACAGTAATCCTTTCGGATTTAGGATTTTTTATTGGAGGTCTGCCAGTTCGTGGACTCATATAATCACCTCACTTTTTGTCTGCCACTAAGTATAGTATACTTAACGTCTGCCAAAAAGTCAAGAGGAATTTTAAAATTTTTCCACCAAAAAACCACCCTGAACTGCAAGGTGGTTTTTTGTGTTTGACTACCATGTTATATTACACTGCTCTCAAACTGTGGGTTGATACAGGTGTAGTCTATGTGGGTTTGACTACCATATGAAATTACACTGCTCTAAAACAATATTTACGGTTTATCAAACAAATCCGAATAGCTGATATCTACTCTCCATGTTTCTCCGTTTTCATAGTAAACGTGTAGTTCGTATATACCGCAATTATGTACTACATATGCAGCTCCCGTATCGTTTATTGTGGTATTGGTATATTTATGGCAACCGAACATTTCAATAAAATCATCTACCGAGTTAAATTGTATGGGCTTTAACAGTGTTACTCTTCTTAATGTATCATTATTGAATTTATACTCATCACCGCCATTATAATATAAGGTTCTTATGGGGTACACAACTCCCGCGCCTGTAGTGTAATTCCATTCTTCAATGTCATCGGGTTCGCCCATAACATTTCTCAATTCCTGCTCCGTAAATGGGCGCTGTTCTCCCCTATTAATAAATGCGGGGGCGTTAAAAACAGTATTTACAACCGTTGTTGTAGTTTGTGTCTGGGTATTCTGTTCAACCTTTGACATATAATTACTTCCCATTGCGGAACATATGGCAATAAACGCAACAAAAATCAAAATGCCTATTAAACACCCCGAAACACAGCCAATCTTACCGTCTTTTTCTTTAACGGCTTTATCCGCCTGCATAATCATATTAACAGGACAGCCACAATTTGGACAGAATTTTGCTTCGCTCGATACTTCCTTTCCACACTCCCTGCATTTAATAAGTGCCATAAAAATATCCTCCTCTCTTTTTAAGTAATAATTATACCAAAACAGCTCATATTTAGCAATAGCAGGAGGTAATATTTTACTTTTTATTCATTTTCTTTATTTTATCTTCTATAGCAGCAATCACAAAGTGTAAGCTGGCATTTCATTTGTCAAATTTTCGCACAAGCTATGTCAAAAATCAAACAAAAAATAATGTACCTGCTTTTTGAACTAACACTCTACTCAGCAGATACATTATTTTTCCTGTTCCCATGTTCTTCTAAAATAAGATTTTGACCTGTTTTTTTTATTTTGTTAGGCTGATATTCAAATATATCACCTATATTGCATTCCAACACTTCACAAATTCGGTCTATGTGTTCAAGGTTTACCCTTTCTGCAAAATTATGATATATTTGATTAATAGTTGCAGGTCGTATTCCTGTTTTTCTAGCCAAATCAGCCTGTGTCCATCTCCTTTTAGCAAGTAACACTGGTAAATTTGATTTAATCATTCTATATACCCCGTATTTATTATACCAAATACGGAATATTTTTACCCATTTTGTTATATTATTACCAAATTAGTAATTTAGTAGTTTTTAATAATAATCTCATTATACTTGCCTACTTCTCCGTTTTTACTTCTAAGATTGTTACATCTATATACAGACATAATATTGTATTCCCTATATAAGTTACGAATATACTCACAATCATTATAAGACAAAATAAATTTGCCTTTTATATTTGATAATGTACTAGACAGATTTTCGTGATTTTCCTTGAAATCATCACTATAATATTTTTCAGTACCAAAATAAGGAGGATCGCAATAAAATAAAGCGTTAGCTCTGTCATAAGTCTTAATAAGGCTCACAAAATCATTATTTTCAATTATAGTGTTTTGCAATCTTGTATGTATTTCAGAAAAACGTTCAATACCTGAAAACAAATTTTTCTTTGAGCACCCAAAATTTTTTCTATTGCTTCCAAAGCTGGATTTAATAACTGTAAAATATCTTGCAGCTCTTTGTATATCAGTAAGACCCTCTGCATTTAATTGACTCTTATAATTGTTAAATAATTCCCTTGAAACCGTCACAAAACGTAATTCCCTTTGAAGTTCCTGCGGATGATATTTAATACACCTATACAAGTTAATCAAATCCTTATTTATATCATTAAAAACCTCTAACTTTGGTATGGTATCTAAGCCAAACATAACCCAACCTGCTCCACCAAAAACTTCAATATACCTGTCATATTGTTCAGGAAATTCGGCTATTATTCTTTTTCTTAATAATTTCTTGCCTCCAATCCATGAAATAAAACTGTCCATAAAATTTCTCCTTTATATATATAATATTTATTAGGGTATATAAAATGAGAAATACTATTAAATTTGTTTTATAAATGTCAGCGGTATTAAACCGCCTGTATATTTGTAATAAGCTGTCAACGTTACTAAACCGTCAGCCGTTTTTAAAAATATGTTAGTTTGTCCTGGCACAATTTCCGTAAATCCCCACGTATACGGATAACCACCGTTGTTGTAATCATCTCGTTTCCAGCTATTTAATGGCTTGGGGTCTTGGTATCCTGTAAACTCTGTTTCATCGGGTGGATAGCCTATTATATGCGGATAGCCTGCATTATTACTGTCAATTTTCCAACTGTTAGGCGGCTTAGGCTGCTGATATCCCGTAAAAACGGTATCATCAGGCGGATAGCCTATTATATGCGGATAGCCTGCATTATCATCTGTAGCCATAAGGCACACTTATATCAATTAATGGTCACGACTTATTCAAGCCAGATTTTGTCTATTTCTATAATACCATTTGTTGCACCTAAAGCTAAGTACATCTCACCTGTAAGAGCGGTAATGCCAAAGATTAGTGTATAGTCGCTTGCATCTTGTAAGTTTTGGTATGTATACGACGTATTGTTTTGCATAGTTGTATCCGCTCGATAGCCAACTACCGAAAACGAACCTACTGTAGATGATGTAACAAAATGCAAATTTAATGATGAGTAATCGCTTAAATCAATTTTGTTGGAAAAATAAGCTATAGTTGTGGTATTTTGTGCCCAACTGCGACTGCGTGTAATGGTATTACCAAAAACAAAAGACACTGCATTGCCGGATTGTGTATATTGTGCGGCAATATCACCGGCTACCTCCGTTAAACCGTTATTGAACAGGTACAACCTATCGCCGGATACAAGCTTTGCTGTTAATGCCACATTTGCTACAGCAAATCTATTTTGATTCAAATTACTGGCAACTTTAACAGTTAAATTGGTTGATGTTTCATCTGCTGCTACTGTAAGCAGACCATCTGCGGCAATACTTGTGCTGTCACTTGCAGCACCGCTTATGCTCCACGTTACGTTATCAACATTACAGATAAACTGCTGCGTGCCGCCATAATATACTGTTACTTCTGCAGGTGATATTGTTATATCGCCCACTGTTGGCACTTCTACATATGTATTGCTTGTATTAAACAGTGTACCCATATCACCGCTTAGGGCAGGTGTTGTAGTGCTATCATACCTTACAATCACCGTACTTTCGCCTGTTAAGTCCGCCTCTGTTGGCTCGTGGTCAATTATCTTAACGTTACCGCCAAGAGATGCACCAAGTTTAAGCCAATTATCACCGTCGTTAGTATAATAACTACCATCGTCAAGTAGCTTAAATCCCCTCTCTTTACCGTCAAATCGGCTTGTATAAACAAACCTACCGCTATCACTATCCTTAACAAAATAATACTTCCCGTTGCCCGAGCTGTCACCTGTGCCAAACACCAGCTCAGGCTCACCCGTTCCGTTTGCGCTAATCGGAAAACCTAAACTACATTTTACGTATTCTGCAACAGTCTTTCTTACCTTTACAGTATATAAGTTTTCAAACTCAGCATCCGTAAGTCCCTCAGGGCGTTCCGATGCAGCTATCGTCAACGGACTTGTATATGTAAAGAATTTATGTGCATTTGCACCTGTTACGGCTGTCCAGTAGAGCTTTTGTCCATTAGGGTCGGTATAGTCCTCAGTTTCCGTATTGCTCAATTCAGCCTCAATCACTTTGATGTTATCATCAAAAATTCGTATATATTTACGCAGCTGATTATATGCCTTGGTAGTGTCCAGTGCGTCAAAATTGGTTTCCATAAACTGTACAAGCATATATCTTGCAAAGCACCAAACAGCCTGCATTGTATCTGACTTAATAACATTTTCATTTACTATAG
>CALIRN010000347.1 GCA_938042265.1 uncultured Eubacteriaceae bacterium | reverse complement strand
TGTTGCACATATAACTTCGGGTATATTGTCATCATTCAATAACTTTCTCAGTATATTGAACTGGCTTTTAGTATTTTCTTTTATTTTGTAATTCCAGTATGAGGGAAGAATTGGAAGTGCAGACCAACTCTTATATTCTTTGCCGTAACTTATAGGCTCATCAAGCTCCACAAGATGACCTATACACCAACTTATTATGTAGTCATCATTTTCAATATACCCGTTTTTACGGGTGGTTGCACCTAAAACCTTTGCTATTGCCTGTGCAACACTGGGTTTCTCGGCAATTACCAATTTTTTCATTTTATTTCTCTCCTTTGTAAACAAAAAAGACAGCTGCAATAATATACAACTGTCTTTGATAATTAGTTTCAATATTAATTTTTTAATTTTCGTAGCATTTGATATAATGTTTCATCTTCGTTTTTTTGTAAAGTGTTAAATCCGTTTTTGACATAAAAATCAACCACTTTTTTATTACTTTCATCAACTAATGTTTCTATTAAACAAAATCTTCCACCTATTCGTGCTTGAATATTATAAACTTCATTCAGACAAAGTTTAAGTAATTCTTCACCTGTTATTTTATTTGAAAAGGCACTATTTTTGCTTAATTGCCCTATGAGAATTACAGGGACAGAAGATACTTCGCTTGTAAACCCTTGTATATCTTTACGTTTCTTTTTTGACACTTCATCGTTAAAAAACAAAGTTTTCATTGATAATGTAAAGTATGCAATCAAATCAGTATTATTAAATACTAAATAGGTTCTACACGCATTTCTTTTTTCGAAATCAATAGCCTTACTTCTTATGAAATATTCCACATCATCATTAATGCTTGAAAACTCAGCCATTTTATTCAGAATACTTTCATTGTTTCCACTTTGAAGTATTATTTGCAAGTTACAAGTCCCAAACATTTTTCCATAAATTCCTTATCGTTTAAAGTATATTCCGGTACATTTACCAATTCATTTTCAGATGTGTCATCCATCATTTCAATAATCTTATCTACCGCTTCTTCTCCGAGTACAATTTTTCTTGTAAAACTTGAAGTTGCCATAAAAGCACCTCCTTTCATTAATAAAAGCATTTCCTCTTTACTACATAAAACATTCTTTTATAAATTCCTTGCCAGCATATACAATGTTGGCTTGTTTCTTGTTATCTTTCTTTGGCTCATCGGCTTCTAAAAGTTCAGCTAATTTTACCGCTTCTTCCTTACCAATGATAAATTCCTTAGTAAAACTTGAAGTAGCCATAAAATCACTCCCTTTTACTACATAAGGCATTTTCTATAAATTTCTCATCATAAAAAACAAAATTCTTTGTGATTTTAATTTCAACCTTTTCATCAGATGATAAATCTTCCGCTAAAATTTCGGCAGCCTTTTTACTCAATATAAAATCTTTTGTAAAACTTGAAGTAGCCATAAAATCACTTTCCTATAATAGCGTTCCCTCTTGTGTTACTTATATTATATATTACAGCAAGATTTATGTCAAATGAATTAGCTGCCAATGAATAAATTTAATGTTTTCTTATGATTTGCCCTTCCCTCACAATTACATATTAAATCACAACAAAATAATATGTTCTTTGTCCATAGTTTTCCTCCATATAAAAAGGCGATATTGAATGTACAGGTTTTTAACCCGAACATATCAATACCGCCTTAATGTTTAAATATTTGTATTTTTTTCTGAAATGTTATTTTCCTTCAAAACAGCTTTATCCATTTCCCGCAGCCTGTTTTCCGTCTTTTTGCTTTTCTCCTTTAAATCTTCAATGATTACATCTATATAATCAAAGAAAATCGGCAGGGAAATATTGTTGCTCTTTAAGGTGTTGGCAACAGTGGTCATATAGAAATTTTCTCTCCTGTCAGAAATCCTTTGTAATTCCTCCTGTGCCTTCCTTATTTTTTCGTCGTAGCTTTCCATAGTGGCAAGTGTCTTTTTTCTGTCAACCTTATTCATTAAAATCCTCCTTATTCAGTTTCTTGCGAGTAATCGAAGAATAGCTCCGGTGCAAGTACATTTTTCTCAATATCAGCCTTATTCGTAAAATCACAGGGCAGCTTATACATTTCAATATGTATATAATTTCCCGTTGGTTCAGGAATGGCAAATTCGTCACCGCCTATGCTGTGATAGTCGGTAAGTGTGGAACAGGGAAACAGCCTATCGGCAAATATATCCTCGTTTTCGGTGTCGTTTGCAGTTTCGGGTGTTTTATAATTTACCTCTATATTATCTGCTACCAACCCAAGCCAGTCCCCCTTTTTAACTACCTTTGGTGCTGCCGATGATATATAAGAAGCAGATGAACAGGATATTTTTACAAGGTAGCCTGCTTTGGTTAAATCAAAGTTATTGCCGTTGTATGAGGTGCATATGGTGTACTCATAACCTCGATTATCACGTGCTTTGCCTTACACAGCCCGTTGATTGGTGCATAGATGACATCTCCTGCATATGCCGACAAATCGTTTGCATAGTGGTATGCTGCTGATTTTGATACCTTGCCATAAACCGTTTTGTCCTCGCCAGGTTTGGGAGGGTGGTATTCAAGTGCTGCCTGCTTTCCGAAGTGTTTTACTATACGGTCAGCTATTTTTTCATCATCTCCAAGTTCAAGAGGGAATGACAGGTTTCCAACGGCAAAATTTCCGTATTTGTAAATATACTCATACTGTTCCTTCATTAAATTATTCTTTGCATCGTCTGCATCAAAGCGTACCATATCATTGTCTATAAGATACTTTACACTGTACTTTCTGCCGAAATAGTAGTAGCTGTGAGAGTCATCATTTGCATAGGATATAGAGTAAATCGGTTCCTGATAGCTGTATGTAACTTCTTCATCAGACCCAACTTTCTTTAGTACAATATTGTGCTTGTATGTCAGCTCGTGCAATTCCTTTGCGGAATTTTTCAGCTGATATTCTCCCACAAACCCAAATACAGTTGCAAACCAACCGAGGTTTTTATTTTTTACCTGAATATAGGCAAGGGCAGCAGCCATCTGCTTAATGTTAAATACCTTCGCCCAGCGTT
>CALIRN010000346.1 GCA_938042265.1 uncultured Eubacteriaceae bacterium | reverse complement strand
CGGTATCATGATTAACCTTAATATCATTTTTAGTAAGCGCTATTCTGTCTTTGATATGCTCCGCATTATTATCGCAAAGCCTTATATCACCGTTACGCTTTTCAGCCTCAGCCCTTTTTTCGGTAAGTATGTCCGTTATATTATCAATTTCCGTATTAATGCCAAGCAAACGCTCTCTGAATTTTTCCTTATTTTCCTCAAGTCTGTTCTGCTCTGCACGGCTGGAGCTGATATCTGTTTTAAGCTGCTCCGCCTGTCCATCAAACTGCTTTATTTCAGCCTCATATTTATCAGCATCCTCCACAAAAATACTTATCTGTATCCCTTTAAGCTCATCATAAAGGACACGGTATTTTTTAGTCTTTTCAGCCTGCTTTTCAAGAGGTCCGACCTGGGACTCCAGCTCGGAAAGTATATCATTTACCCTGACCAAATTTTGACGGGTATGCTCAAGATTATTCTGTGCCTCACCGCACCTTGCCTTGTATTTTACAATACCGGCAGCTTCCTCAAAAAGAGTACGCCTGTCCTCGGACTTACTGGAAAGGATTTCATCAATACGTCCCTGTCCGATAATGGAGTAGCCCTCCTTACCTACACCCGTATCCATAAAAAGCTCAAGTATATCACGCTGCCTACAGGTCTTGCCATTTATAAGATACTCACTGTCACCTGTGCGGTACACCTTTCTTGTAACGGAAACCTCGGTATAATCCACGTTAAGCACCCTGTCACCGTTATCCATTATAAGCGTTACCTCGGCAAAGCCCATAGGCTTTCTGTCGGCAGTACCACTGAAAATAATATCCTCCATTTTTGCACCGCGCAGACTTTTAGCGCTTTTTTCTCCAAGCACCCAGCGTACTGCGTCGGATATATTGCTTTTGCCGCTGCCATTAGGCCCTACAACAGCGGTAATACCTTTATTAAAATCAAGTCTTATCCTGTCAGGAAAGGATTTAAAGCCCTGAAGCTCAAGCCCTTTTAAATACATCTTTACACCTCATATCATATAAGTAGCTATAATCTTTTTTATTATAACAGATTTTACACATAATTTCTACTATTATTTATCCGTACGTTAAAAGGGGACTGCCCTGCCAGTCCCCTTTAATACTGTATATTATCCGTTTCTTCTCCATGTTGCAGGTGTAAACAGCACAAGCAGAGGAAATATTTCAAGCCTGCCTGCAAGCATATCAAAAATCATTACCAATTTTGACAGTACGGAAAATTCAGCAAAATTTCCCGCAGGACCTACCTGTCCAAGACCGGGTCCTATATTATTAAAGGTAGCGGCAACCGCCGTAAAGGTTGTTGTCAGTTCAAAGTCATCCAAAGTCAAAATAAGCATTGACAAAACAAATATAGCTATATACACAATGAGATATGTATTTACAACCCTTATTGTGTTATGCTCAATCTTTTTGCCGTCCATTCTAAGTGTTTTAACACTCCTTGGATGTATGAGAAAAGCAAGCTGCTTACCTATTTGCTTAAAATAAATCACTATTCTTGCCACCTTAATACCGCCGCCCGTACTGCCTGTACATGTGCCTATAAACATTACAAGACATATAATATATCTTGAAAACTGAGGCCACCTGTCATAATCCGTTGTGGCATATCCTGTACTTGTCATTATTGAGGAAACCTGAAAAACAGCCTCCTTTACGTTAATTCCCAAAACTCCCGTTGTATGCCACAAATTTAATATAATACCCAAAGTCGCCATAAGATATATAATAAAATACCACCTTACCTCCTCCATACCAAGGGCAAGACGCAGCCTTTTAGATATTATAAAAAAGTAAAAGTTAAAGTTTACTCCAAACAGCAGCATAAACACCGCCGTAACTATTTGAATATAGGTGCTGTAGCCTGCCATACTGTCCCTTTTTATACCAAAACCGCCTGTACCTGCCGTACCAAAAACATCACACAGTGCATCAAACAGCGGCATTCTTCCCAAAAGCAGGAGTACAAGCTGTATTATTGACATAACAATATATATAATATACAGATAGCCTGCCGTCTTTTGCAGCCTAGGTACAAGCTTGCCTACGTCAGGGCCTGTTGTTTCAGCCTTGATAAGGTAGATGTTCTGTCCGCCTGCCATAGGCAAAACAGCAAGTATAAAAACCAGTACCCCCATACCTCCTATCCAGTGCGAAAAACTGCGCCAGAACAGCATTGACCTGGAAAGCGCCTCCACATCTGTAAGTATACTTGCACCTGTTGTTGTAAAGCCTGAAACAATCTCAAACAGAGCGTCAACCACGTGTGGTATCTCACCGCTTACAATAAAGGGGACTGCACCAGCCATACTGAGTACAACCCAGCTAAGCGCAACTGCCACAAATCCCTCACGGGCATAAAAATGACTGTTATCCGTCTTTCTTCGTGTCAGCAGTCTGCCTAAAACAAAAAACACTGCCGCACAGCCGAAAAATACTCCTGTGTTGCTCTCCCCATAAATTATGGATACTATTCCAGGAAGAAGCATAAAAAGCGCCTCTACCTGGATAACCCAGCCTATAATAAAAATAATAATACCATAATTCATCAGCCTTACCCTCTAAGAATTTCCTTAATATCATTTAAACCCAAATGGGTTGTAACCACAATAACTCTGTCGCCCAGTTCAATGGAATCCTTGCCCTCGGGGATAAAGGTTTTATCTCCCCTTTTAATTGAGCAAACAAGCAGATTATCCTTAAGGTTTGTATCCATAAGACGCATACCCGTAAGTCCCTCCACTGGCTTATTTACACTAAACTCAACGGCCTCAACCTTTTTATCTATAAGCCTGTACAGTGTTTCCACATTACTGCCAAAGGAGTTTTGCAGCGCTCTTACATAGCTTACAATACTCTCGGCAATTATATTTTTAGGGTCTACAATACTGCCTACATTAAGCTCCGTTACAATTTCCTCAAAGGTAACTTTTTTAATTTTGGTAATAACCTTTGCACCCGAAACCCTGCCTGCATACAGTGACAGCATTATATTTTCCTCATCTGTATCGGTAACGCTTACAAAGGCATCCGTATTGTTTATGCCCTCCTCCAATAAAAGTTGCTGATTTGTAGCATTACCGCAGATTATCATTGCATCGGGCAGCAGCTCGCTGAGTTCCTCACATCTGGATCTGTCTCTTTCAATTATTTTCACCTTAATTCTGGCTTTTATAAGCAGCTGTGCCAGATAATAGGATATTCTGCCTCCGCCTGCTATCATAACATTTTTAATATTACGTGCTTTAACACCTGCTTTTTTAAATACACTGTATGCATTACGTATAGGTGTTACAAAGGATATAACATCTCCTGCCCTGAGTACAAAAAAGCCGTTGGGGATTACTATCTGTTCACCCCGCTGTACTATACATACAAGCATATTAGCGCTGACCTTGGTTTTGATATCCTTTATTTCCATACCATCAAGCATTGAATGAGCGAGGATTTTAAACTTAATCATATTCATACGACTTTTATCAAAGGTATCCACATCTATAGCGGAGGGTATCTGTATAAGCCTGGACATTTCACGTGCCGCCTCCCTTTCGGGATTAACATACATAGACAGACCAAGCTCCTCCTTAATATATTTAATGTCCTCATAATACTGTGGATTTCTTACCCTTGCAATGGTTTTGCATCTGCTGATTTTTGTTGCAATAAGACAACCCAGCATATTTGCCTCGTCCTCATTTGTAACTGCAATAAACAAATCGGCATCATTCAACCCTGCTTCCTTAAGGACCTTATAGCTTACGCCGTTACCCACAACCCCTTGGATATCAAGGGTATCCACAACAAATTTCAGTCTTTCCGCATCCGTATCAATAAGGGTAATTTCATGACCCTCCCTGCCAAGCTGTTCAGACAGGGTATAGCCTACATTTCCGCACCCCACAATGACTATATTCATAAAAACACCACTCTATTCTGTAATTTAATAGTAATAAAATCAGTATACTCCAAATCCGCTTCAACTGCAATAAATTACAATATTTTTTATAGATTTGATAGACGAAAATCTTCTTATAATCCCCCGCAAATGTTTATAAATTCTTGCAAAAACGGCTTAAAATCAAGTCTTTCCACATATCATCATGTACCTTGCCGTATCTCCGGTATAAGATGACTTTGTAAGGCCATGCATCATTTGGGCACCAAAGTGTCAAAATCCATTGTGATTTCAAGTATATTGATATAAGAAAAAATTAGTATACGCAAGGACTTTCGCAGCTTCATACTTTTTGATGATAAAAAATACTATTTTTTATGTTTTTTCATAAATACTTCATTATTTCGGGCACAAAAATTATAAGCCCCACTATTGCTGCGCCTATTGCAAGCATCAGCACACCGCCTGCCGCAGTATCCTTTGCAAGCTTTGCTTTAGGGTGGAAATCAGGCATTACCATATCAACAACAGCCTCAACGGCAGTATTAAAAAGCTCTCCTGCCATCACCATAAAAATCAGCATAATACATATTATCCATTCGATTTTGCTTATGTTAAGCAGCACGCCGAAAATAAGCACTAAAGCTGCAACGGCAAAATGTATTTTCATATTGTGCTGTGTTTTAATACCTGAGCATATCCCTTCAATGGCACAGCGGAAGCTTTTTATCGTTTTTAACCTCATATTATCACCTCTCTATTATAATTTGTATTTATCTTTAAAGTAAACAAGCAGAATTTAGCCCATAATTTAATCAGCTTCACTTATACTGAGACAAAGCACATAAACCGCACCTGCTCCTGCCCTCTTCAATACCTTTGCACACTCATCCACTGTACTGCCTGTAGTAAAAATATCGTCAATAAGCAAAATTGATTTTCCTTTTAAATTTATACCACAGTCTTTAACGGCAAAAGCTCCCCTAATATTTTTAACTCTTTCCTCTCTTTTCAAGCCGCTTTGCGGCTTGGTCTTCCTCACTCTTTCCAACAGGTCAGCACGTGTTTCATTACGCAGCTTACAGTACTCATCTGCCATTAAGGCGCATTGATTATATCCTCTTTCATGCAGTCTTGCCCTTGCTATAGGCACAGGTACAACGTAATCCACAGGCGGAATATCCTCAAAATCTGCAAACCTTGCCAGCTCATGTCCGAAAAATCTTGCATAACTCCCCTTATTTTTATATTTAAAGCGATGAACTGCCTTTCTGACTTCATCCTCATATACATATACAGCATATGCTGTATCAAATTTATGCTCCATACTGTTGCAGCGTCTGCATCTGCCGTAATGCTCTATAGGCTTACCGCACTTTTCACATACATTTCCGTTTATCCAAGAAACGGTTTTCTCACAATCGTGACAAATATAAAACTCATAATTTATATCAAGAACAGCATTACAGAAAACACATCTTCTGGGAAAGATACAACGTATTATAATATCTCTTAAGTTCATATAATCACCCTAAAAAAGGTCCTTGGGTATATCCCAAAGACCTTAGTTTATTATACGGGAAAGCCCACTTTTCTCTGAACTTTTCGCAATGTTTTATTTGCAATATAGGAGGCTTTTTCAGCACCATCCTTCATTACCTGCTCAATATAAGCCTTATCCGAAGAATATTCCTTAAATTTTTGCTGTATGGGCTCTAACTCGCTCACAACGGCATCTGCCACTGCCGCCTTGAAAGCGCCGTAGCCAAAGCCCTTAAAAGATTGTACGGCCTCATCAGTAGACTTACCTGTTACAGCAGAATAAATGTTAAGCAGATTGCTTACACCCGGTTTATCCTCGCCGTAGCGTACCTCCGTATCTGAATCCGTAACAGCCCTTTTTATTTTATTTGCAATAGCCCTTGTATCCTCTAAAATATATATTACATTATTGGGATTATCACTTTCCGATTTGCTCATCTTACGCCCAGGATTTTGCAGACCCATTATTCTTGCACCTACTTTAGGGATATATGGGTCCGGTATCTTAAATACATCACCATAAATACCGTTAAACCTCTCGGCAATATCACGGCAGATTTCCAAATGTTGCTTCTGGTCAGCTCCTACGGGTACAAGGTCACTCTGGTAAAGGAGAATATCTCCCGCCATAAGCACTGGATAGGTATACAAACCTGCATTTATATTATCAGCATGCTGTGCGGACTTATCCTTGAACTGCGTCATTCTGTTAAGCTCACCCATATAGGTAAAGCAGTTAAGTATCCATGCAATTTCCGCATGAGCCTTAACATCGGACTGAACATAGATAATATGCTCCTTTGGGTCAAGACCTATTGCAAGAAAAAGCGCAATGACATTTCTTGTACGCTGCCTTAGCTCCGTTGGATCCTGCCTTACGGTAATAGCGTGCATATTTGCGGCACCAAAAATACAGTTATACTCTTTCTGAAGGTTTTTCCAGTTTCTCAAAGCGCCTAAATAGTTTCCAAGGGTGGGCACGCCCGAGGGCTGCATAGCACTGTATATAATTTTCTTCTTATTTTCTTCACTCATAATCAATCCATAAGGGTTGCGTACATAACAGCCTTAATTGTGTGCATACGGTTTTCAGCCTCATCAAACACAACTGACTGTGATGACTCAAACACCTCATCGGTAACCTCCATTTCCGATAATCCGAATTTTTCACTGATTTGCCTGCCTATTTTTGTATTTAAATCATGGAATGCAGGCAGACAATGCATAAATATTGCATTTTCTCCCGCAGTTTTCATAACCCCCGCATTAACCTGATATGGCAAAAGCTTTTCAATACGTTCCTGCCATACCTCGTCAGGTTCACCCATGGATACCCAAACATCGGTGTAAATAACATCTGCACCCTTTGTGGCAGCTTCAACATCCTCGCTTAAGTTAATCGTACATCCGTTTTCGACAGCAATATCTTTACACTTAGCAACAAGCCCGCTTTCAGGGAAAAACTCCTTATTTGTACAGGCAGTAAAATTAATACCCATCTTTGCACAGGCAACCATAAGTGAATTACCCATATTATATCTTGCATCACCCATATACACAAAATTGATGCCCTTTAATCTGCCAAAATGCTCACGTATAGTAAGCAGGTCGGCAAGAATCTGTGTAGGATGTGAATCATTTGTAAGACCGTTCCATACAGGTACGCCCGCATACTTTGCAAGCTCCTCAACTATTGACTGCTCAAAGCCTCTGTACTCAATACCGTCATACATTCTGCCAAGTACCCTTGCAGTATCAGCAATACTCTCCTTTTTACCAATCTGTGAGCCTGTAGGGTCAAGATATGTAACACCCATACCCATATCATAGGCCGCCACCTCAAAGGAGCATCGTGTCCTGGTACTTGTTTTCTCAAAAATAAGGGCTACGTTTTTACCCTTAAGGCAGGGGGCATATATCCCCTTTTTCTTTTTATCCTTCAGTTCTGCGGACAAATCAAGCAAATATTCTATTTCCTCGGTTGTAAAATCAAGCATTTTTAAAAAATGCCTGCCTTTTAAGCTTACACTCATTAAAAGAACCTCCACTTAAATATATTTAATCAGCCTGACATATACCATCAGACGCATTTAACCTTTCAAAACATTATACACCAATGCAAATAATTATTCAAGGTGAATTAATAACATTTACACACTTTATGCCTTTTTGTTCCTTTTATCATATACGGCAAAGCATATTGCAAAGAATATAATTCC
>CALIRN010000345.1 GCA_938042265.1 uncultured Eubacteriaceae bacterium | reverse complement strand
GGTATGCGCCGTCATTCAAAGATAAAGGAAAATATTGAAAAATATTCCGTAATACGTGCGGTTTCTGCAGTTGAGCGTGCAGATGTTGTTATTGTAATGATAAATGCAACCGAGGGTGTAACTGATCAGGATACTAAAATTGCAGGTATTGCCCATGAGGCCGGCAAGGCGGTTATACTTGCCGTTAATAAGTGGGACGCGGTGGAAAAGGACAACCATACAATTAACAGGTTTGTAAAGGATATTGACGCGGAGCTTAAATATATGCCTTATGCACCTAAGATATTTATTTCGGCTTTAACTGGACAGAGGGTAAGCAATTTGTTTAAGCTTATTAATACGGTGTATGAAAATAACTGTATGAGGATTTCAACCGGTCTTTTAAATGATGTGCTTATTGAGGCTATGGCGATGAATCAGCCTCCTGCCGAAAAAGGACGTCAGCTTAAAATTTATTATATTACTCAGGTTTCGGTTAAACCGCCTACCTTTGTTCTTTTTGTAAATGATGTGGAGCTGCTGCATTTCTCTTATAAGAGATATATTGAAAATCAGCTTAGAGAGGCATTCGGCTTCTCAGGTACCCCGATACATTTTATTGCAAGGAACAGAAAGGAATAAGCTATGCATTTAATTAACAGATTAATTTGTCTTATAATAGGCTATGCTTTTGGATGTATACAGTCAGCCTTTATTATAGGCAGGCTTGTAGGTAAAATTGATATCCGCGATTACGGCAGCGGCAATGCAGGCTTTACAAATACCTCAAGAGTACTGGGGGCAAAGGCGGGCATAAGTGTGTTTTTACTGGATTTACTTAAGCTTATTGTTGCATATACCGTATGTTCGCTCATATTTGACGGTAGCGGCAGTTTTTTAACAGGCACATCTCTTCTGCCGGGTATTTACGGCGGTATCGGTGCGGTACTGGGGCACAATTTTCCTTTCTATCTTAAATTCAGAGGCGGAAAGGGCATTGCCTGTACACTTGGCCTTATGCTTTGCGTTGACTGGAAGGTTGCTTTGCTTACATATGCTGTAGGATTTGTAATATTCATTGTTAAGAAGTATATTTCACTTGCATCTTTAACAATGGCTCTTTTATATCCAATATTTATGCTTGTATTCGGTTTTGATACGGAGCCCGTTATACTTATGTTTATACTGTGTGCTCTTGCATATATCAAGCATAAAAGTAATATTGAAAGATTAATTCATGGTAATGAAAATAAATTCCGCTTTGGCAAAAAAAGCGAAACCGTTAAGGAGTGATAATATGAAAACTGTTGCCGTAATCGGCTCGGGAAGCTGGGGCACTGCCCTTGCAGTACAGCTTCACAAAGCAGGAAACAAGGTTATTCTCTGGTCCTTTAAGGAGGAGGAGGCTGCAAGCATACGTGCCAATAATGAAAATATTGAGTTTTTGCCGGGGGTAAAGCTTAACCCAGAGATAGAAATTACACACATTGACTCTGATGTGGACAGGGCGGATATGCTTGTATTTTCAACTCCATCAAAGTTTACAAGAAATATGGCTGAAAGATTTAAGTCACATGTTAGTCAGGATGAAATAATTGTAAATGTGGCAAAGGGTTTTGAGGAGAAAACACTGCTAAGACTTTCGCAGGTAATTAAAGAGGTTATACCTCAGTGCAGAGTTGCAACTCTGTCAGGACCAAGCCATGCCGAGGAGGTTGGCAAGGGTATGGCTACTGCCATTGTTGCGGCCTCGGAGGATCCGGAGGTTGCAGAGGCAATACAGGATGCTTTTATGACGCCAATGTTCAGGGTATATACAAGCACTGACATTGTGGGTGTTGAAATGGGCGGTGCAATGAAAAACCTTATTGCTCTTGCGGCAGGTATTGCTGACGGTGTAGGCTATGGTGATAATGCAAAGGCTGCACTTATGACCCGCGGTATGGTTGAAATATCAAGGCTTGGTGCGGCTATGGGCGCCAAAAAGGAGACATTTACAGGGCTTTCCGGTATTGGCGATTTAATAGTAACCTGTACAAGTATGCACAGCCGTAACAGACGTGCAGGTATTTTGCTTGGTCAGGGTAAAAGCCTTGATGAAGCACTTGATGAGGTGCATATGGTTGTTGAGGGTGTGAGCAATGCAAGAGCGGCATATGCCTTATCCCAAAAGTACAATATATCAATGCCTATTACTCATGAAATTAATGATGTACTTTATAATAATAAGGACGTAAAGCAGGCAGTATTTGATTTAATGACAAGAGATAAGGTATTTGAGCACCAGACATAAATATAAGGAGGCGTTTTATTTATGTACAGCGATGTAAACGGCAAATATGTTGCTGATTTGGGAAACGGTAGGTATAGAAATCCTATTTTATTTTCGGATTATTCGGATCCTGATGTAATTAAGGTGGGAGACGGCTTTTTTATGGTTGCGTCTTCATTTACCTATTTTCCCGGTTTGCCTGTGCTTTACTCAAAGGATTTGGTTAATTGGCAGATTATAAGCTACGCAGTTGAAAGACTGCCTTATGATTGCTATAATGTGCCGCAGCATGGCAAGGGAGTATGGGCGCCTGCCATCAGGTATCATGGCGGTAAATTTTGGATATATTTTTCAACACCTGATGAAGGCTTGTTTATGGTAAATACAGAGGATCCTTTCGGTGAGTGGAACACTGTAGTGACTGTAAGAGAGGCAAAGGGCTGGATTGACCCATGTCCATTTTGGGATGATGACGGACAGGCTTATCTTATAAGAGGCGTAGCAAGATCACGCTGCGGACTTAAGAGTATGCTGTATTTACATAAAATGACATCTGACGGCACGGCTCTCCTTGATGACGGTGTGAGGGTGTTTGACGGACGTATTAATCACCCTACGATAGAGGGACCAAAAATGTATAAAAGGGACGGATATTACTATATTCTTGCTCCGGCAGGCGGTGTAAGGACTGGTTGGCAGATGGCTGCGAGAAGTAAAAATATTTACGGACCTTATGAGCATAAAATCCTTATGCATCAGGGTGATACACCAATTAACGGACCTCATCAGGGCGGCCTGGTGAACCTTGAAAACGGCGAAAGCTGGTTTATACATTTTCAGGATTTGGAAACCTACGGACGGGTTACACACCTTCAGCCTGCAAGATGGGTTGACGGTTGGCCTGAGCTGGGTGTTGACACCAATAATGACGGTGTAGGTGAGCCCGTATTGGAGTATAAAAAGCCTGATGTAGGAGAAAAGAGTGAAATTTGTATGCCTGTTGAAAACGATAAGTTTGACGGGGCAAGGCTTGGCTTACAGTGGCAGTGGCAGGCACATGGCAATGAGGCATTCTATGAGCTGGATAACAGGAGATTAAGGCTTTTTGCCCTTCCGTTTGAAAGTGAAACAAATATTCTTGCGGATGCGCCAAATGTGCTTTGTCAGATGGTACATTCTCCCAATATAGAGGTAATAACGAGAATTAATCCAAAGCTTAACAGCGGTGACTGCTGCGGTATGGTGATTACTGGCGGCAATTACTATGGTTTTAAGCTTGAAAATGTTGCAAATGAATTATATCTTAAGGTAGTAAGCTATGAGTATGACTCAGCGTCGGATATTAATGCTCCTGAAGAAGTAATTGCAAATATGAAAATAAAAATAGAGATGTCATCAATCTGTATGAAAATACGTATGGAGTATCCGGGCAGAATAATCTTTTTCTACAGCTATGACGGCGGAGATAACTTTGCACAGCTTGGCTCGGTG
>CALIRN010000344.1 GCA_938042265.1 uncultured Eubacteriaceae bacterium | reverse complement strand
CGCAGATGGATGCCGGCAACGGTGCTATGGGGGCAAGGCATGGCGGCAAGGGCGGCGTTTATGTCCATGGCGTGGGCGATATTGATGTGAGGCTGTCACGATGCTGCACGCCTGTACCGGGTGATGAAATTGTGGGCTTTGTGACAAGGGGCAGAGGTGTTTCCATTCACCGTACCGATTGTATAAATATAATCAATCTGAGCGAGGAGGAGCGTGCAAGGCTTCTTGAGGCTGAATGGAATACGGGCAGTACGGAAAAGACATCGGGCACCTACGGTGCGGAAATACGCGTATTTGCTCCCGACAGAAACGGTCTTACCATGGATATACTTAAGGTGCTTATGGACGAGGGCGTACCTGTGCAGAATGTAAGCGCAAGGGCGGGCAAGCGCAACGACGCCGTAGTTGATTTGTCTATGATGATTACAGGCAGAGAGCAGCTTGAAATTATATGCAAAAAGATTTTAGCCGTTAAGGGTGTTGAAAATATAGAAAGAGTGACAAGCTGATGAGAGCTGTTTTACAGAGGGTTGCAAAAGCAAGGGTTACGGTGGATAACAAAACGGTTGGAGAAATGGGCAGAGGTATTATGCTGCTTGCAGGTATGGATACGGGCGATGATGCTTCCGACTACAGGTATATACTGGATAAATCCGTTAATCTAAGGATTTTTGAGGATGAAAACGATAAAATGAATTTGTCTGCCGCAGATTTGGGGCTGGGACTTATGATAGTGCCTAATTTTACGATTTATGCCGATGCAAGGCATGGCAGACGTCCAAGCTTTGCCATGGGTGCAAAACCTGAGGAGGCAAAAAGAACCTTTGATGAATTTGTTAAGTATGCAAGGGATAATTTCCCTGTGGTGGAGAGTGGAATTTTTCAGGCAGATATGCAGGTGGAGCTGGTGAATGACGGACCCATAACCATACTGCTTGACAGTGATAAATTGTTTTGATAAATAAACGTATTGAAATGTAACATACAGATGTGTTATAATCGTTTTGGTACAAGAGAGATTTGCATTTAAAATGCGTTATAATCGGTGGTTGCTCTCCCCCACTTAAGAGGGGAGGGATGATTATGAATTATTATGAATGCATATTTATAATATTACTGATAGTCATTTTATCCTACTTAAAACAAAAGTAAAAATAACCGTCCGAACTCCCACAGTTTGACGGCTATTTTTATTGGCCATAGACAGGGAAAAACAACCGTTTGATTGAACTTTCCTCTTGTACTTTTATGTTAGCACAAAAGCTGTTAACAGTCAAGCTATTAAAATAAACAGAGGTAAAAAATATGAGAGTAAAAGGCTTTTCATCTCCTGATATGGGTGAAAACTGCTACATTGTAACGGGAGAAAATAAGGAGGCTGTTGTTATTGATCCGGGCAACACAGCCATAAAGATAATAAATTATATTAAGGCGGAGGGGCTTACGGTTAAGGCTGTTTTGCAGACCCATGCCCATTTTGACCATATGTGTGCCGCCGAGGAAATAAAGGCGGCAACAGGTGCGGATATTTATATTAACCGTGCCGAGGGAGAGATTGCCTCAAATCCTGACTATAATTTATCCGCAATATTCGGTTATCCTGAGGTTTATCACTATGATAGAGAGCTTGTAAGCGGTGACGTTGTAGAATTTGGTGAAACCTGCTGCAGGGTTATTACCACACCAGGGCATACCGCAGGTGGCTGTTGCTATTATTTTGAGCAGGAGGGAGCCGTATTTACTGGTGATACCCTTTTT
>CALIRN010000343.1 GCA_938042265.1 uncultured Eubacteriaceae bacterium | reverse complement strand
CTAAGTGACAAGTTTTTATTATTTCACTTGTTTACCTAGAAGGGAGCATATCAAAGCGACAGCCAATCTTTTTATTAATTAAACTTTTGTAATAAGTATCTGAAGGTGGTATCGGGCACAAGGTTATTGATTTGTATAAAGTCTTTTGACTTAAGACATTCACGTACACGGCTTGCGCTGATAACCTGACCGTCTGACTCCTTGCGAGGAATAACCTTAAAGGTTACACCGTATGCCGGCAGAATACGTTTCATGGTTTCGTTGTATCTGTTTGTAACCATATCAAGAGGCTCTTCTCCTGCAAATCTTACGGTAATGCCTAAAGCAGGGGCAATATATTTGCCGAAAATTTCCACGTCCATAGACGGATCAACCTTTACTGCATTAGGATTATCCTTATTAAAGTATTCAGGGAAGGTGAGGGTGGAAATCATAAAGCTGCCGCTTGGCATAACAATTACATTTTTTAAATCGGCCGTACCCTGCTGTACCAGCATAAACCTGTCCTCAAAGCTGAAAATGGACTTGTTTTCCTCAACTACAAATATGTAAAGCAAATCACATTGCGACGCTGCCTGTTCAATAAGATAGCGATGCCCCAATGTAAATGGATTACAGTTCATAACTATGCTGCCGACAGTACTGCCCTCAGGCAGAGGCACTCTCTTTGCCGCAAGCTCATTAACAAAGGTGTAAAGCTCAGGATTAGACTGTGCAAGGCTGTCGGCCTGGCTTGTAAACTCGTCATCATTATAGCAGAAATATTTGCCAGTATCCGTAAGGTGAAGATACTCTTCAAGGCTGTCTGCAATGGTGTTGAAAATCTGTTCTGCAATTTTACCGTTGATTATATGGTTGAAATGCTCAGGGGAATCAAGGAAATATTCTCTATGTTCCTGTGTTTCCTTAAGAATAAGGTCGAGCATATAGTTTACATCAATGCCCTTGTTGCGGTAAACATCATAATGACGGTAAAGCAGAATAATGATGTCACCCTCTTTAAATCTGATGCTTTTAAGTTTTTTATTTATTTCAATATCAGCCTCAATACCGTAATTTACAACCTCGTAGCCATCAAAGTCACGGCATATATACCGTTGAAGCTGACTTGCTATTGTGTATTTATCCTCAACATAGCGGCCCATGGCAACACATTTGCCAAAAAAGTGCACTGTATGTACGGTTTCAGGCGGTGTATGGGTGGTAAGACGTCTGCCGTTTACTATGTTGTAAAAGTCCGTATGAAAATCCGCATATCGCCTTAAGCCGTTTACCTCAATAACACTTGGACGCTTAAGTATACCCTGTACATATTCGGGCGAGTAAAGTTCCTTGTAAAACTGTCTTACATCCTCGGCATAGTTGGAATCCTTTGCCATAATGTGGAGGTAAGGCTTACGCTTAAAAGGAGGCAAACCCCTTGCCCTTAGCATATAGTTGAGGTTGTATATTTCAGGATAAAGGAAGGTAAATACCTTTACGCCCTTTTTCATAAGGGTAGGCAGAACATCAACCGCAAGGTCGTAGCTCATGGCAAGCTCCTGACAGATTGAGTTAATGTTAATAAGCTCAATTTTATTATTGTCCTTATAGAAGGCTGTATTACTGTTTACACCTAAATAGATAACGGCATCAAAATCAATTTCGGGATATTTAAGTATATCAAATCTCCTGCCCGAATCGGTAATACGTATGCTGTCAATGGGTATATAGGCAAGCACACCGTGCTTAAGGGGCGAATAACGCTTGTTTATTTCCTCAACATAGCTGCCTCTGCCTACAATAGCAATATTTTTGTAGCGGTTGTCAAGAAGCGCCATAAGCTCATCAAGCATTTCATCACGGTAGGAATAGTGTGCCAACGACCAGTTGAACAGCTCTGTATTTAAAATGCGGCTGAACAGATGAGAAAGTATGCAGGATTCCGTATTAAAGCGGTCAAAATATACACGTCTTAACAAAAACTTATTGTAGTTGGTATCTACAATAAGGCTGCAGTTGCTGCCACTAAGCATACCTGCCAAATCACGGAATACAGGTACACCTACATGGGGATCCTGTTCATCCTTATCAAGATATAAAACAATATGTATATCCTCACACTCCGCTGCCCTTATAAATTCTCCGGCAATATCCGTATAGCCTATAACAGCGATTTTTGTATAACCCATGGTACGCAGATACTGAGGTATGGTTTCAAGCCCACGCTTGCTCAGTTTTCCCCAATTGCGTATTGCCTCTTCAGGTTCATTAGGAGTATTCCTTACAGGTGCATCATTATTGTTAATCATGCTCCTACTCCCCCCTTTTAATAAAATTAAAGCATAAAAATACTATGCAACGTAAATTCTTAATTCATTATACAATATTTATTAAGTTTTAGCAACAATTATTGTAAAAATAATAAAAAAATTACTTTTTGCAATACAATAAATGGTTGACTATATTTTGTCAATATACTACAATAAAAAATAAATAGAGACAGGTATATCGGAGGCTTATATGGATAAAATAAAGAGCTTTTTTAAGCATATATTCAACAGAATATTTATATTGATACGGTGGATTTTCTTTTCTGCCGCGTCAGGTGCGGTGATAGGGCTTGTATGTGTGGCTTTTTATGAGCTTATGCACATTGCAATTAAATTTAGAGAAGGACATGATTTTATTATATGGGGTTTGCCCTTTGCGGGCCTTGCGATAGTGTGGTTTTATAACCTGCTTAATGACGGCAACGACAGGGGCACAAATCTCATATTGGAGTCAATCAGCTCTGGGGAAAAGATACCCATTAAAATGCTGCCACTGATTTTTGTATCCACAATAGTTACTCATCTTTTTGGCGGCTCTGCTGGCAGAGAGGGTGCAGCATTACAGATTGGAGGCAGTCTGGGCAGTTTTTTTGGCGGTATATTAAGGCTTGATGACAGGGACAGAAAAATATTTATTATGTGCGGTATGGCGGCGGCTTTCTCGGCGCTTTTCGGCACGCCTGTTGCGGCGGCAATATTTTCCATTGAGGTTATAAGCATTGGTACAATGAATTATGCAGCGCTTGTACCCTGCGCTATTGCCTCTCTTACCAGTGATTATATTGCGGATAGGTTTCAGCTTGCGGAGGAAACCTTTCATATTTTCAGTATATCCGAGTTTAATATGACAGGCGCAGGCAATGCCCTTATACTTGCCTGTTTGTGTGCAGGCGTAAGTGTACTGTTTTGTATTCTGCTTCACAAAAGTGAGGAGCTTTTCAGGCTTATTAAAAATCCGTATATACGTATTTTTGCGGGCGGCTGTATAATTGTGGCGCTTACCTATCTGCTGGATACAAGGGATTACAACGGCGTTAATATGAACGTTATATGGAAGGCTGTAAGAGGAGAGGTAAAATATGGGGCATTTGCTTTTAAAATGCTGTTTACGGCAGTTACTCTTGCCTGCGGCTATAAGGGCGGTGAAATTCTGCCGTCAATGTTTATAGGAGCAACCTTCGGCAGCTTTGCGGGTTATATTTTGGGGCTTTCTCCAAGCCTTTGTGCGGCAATAGGTATGGTTTCGGTGTTTTGTGGTGTTACAAACTGTCCCGTTACCTCCATTCTGCTCAGTGTTGAGATGTTTGGTACGGAGGGTCTGCCCTATTATTTTATTTCAATAGCAATAAGCTATATGCTTTCAGGCTATTATAGCCTTTATAAGACACAGAAAATTGTGTATTCCAAATACAGCAATGAGATTGTTGACAGGGGTACACATCATTGATATATCAGGGAGTGATAATTATGAAGAAAAAAATGTTTTTTGCTTTGCTTGTATCGGGTATGCTTTTAAACAATGTACAGATGCAGGCGCAGGAGGATATAAAAATATATGTTGACGGAATGCAACTTAGCCTTGATACTCAGCCTGTACAGAAAAATAACAGGACGCTTGTTCCCTTTAGGACCATTTCCGACAGTCTGGGGGCAGAGGTGAGCTGGGACGGCGGCAAAAAAAGTGTTATCTGCAAAAAGGACGGAAATACTTTGGTGCTTACGGTTGACAGTGACATAATGCTTAAAAATGGCAATGCTATAAGACTTGATACCACGCCGGTAATTTCAAACGGGCGTGTGCTTGTGCCGGTAAGGGCCTTAAGCGAGGGCTTTGGTGCTGCCGTTAACTGGTATTCGGTTGAAAGAATTATAAGCATAAGGACGGATTTATCTTCAGAGACGGATATTTCGGATAATGATAAAATTGAAACGGCTGATATTGAAATGGAGCACAGCAGAAAGGAATATGCCGACAGTAAGGGAAATTTAATATTTATTTATGATTGTACTGTGCCAAAGGTTGCAAACAGCGGTGCTGTTGCGGATAAAATAAACAGCAGTATTGCCTCCAATGTTGATTATTATTTTGAAATGGGAGCAGAGGATTTCAGGCAGGAGGCAGAGCTTGCGGCGGATATTGCAAATTCGCAGCATACCAAAATATCGCCTTATTCCCTTACGGGCAGTACTGAGGTTACATATAATCAAAATGGAATTTTATCACTTGTCATAAGCTATACGGTACAGGGCTGTGACTTTGACTGTGATGGTGGGAAAACCAACAGGCTTATTATGCCTTTGGTATATAATACCAACACGGGCGAGCTTATGGAGCTCGGGGATATGGTAAGCGAAAAGGCGGTTACAAAGGCAAAAAGCGGCATTATCTCCATAATTAAAAAGAATGAGAACGGCTGCTATGACGATTATGTAAGCCGTATACAAAGCAAAAATCCTAAATTTTATGTAACGGATAAGGGAGTTACCTTTGTTTACGATGCAGGTTATCTTAAAAATGCATCAAAGGGTGATGTAAGATATTCAATGACCTTCAGTGAACTGGAAAAATAATATGAGAAAAATCGGATTAAAAAAGCTATGTGTCATTGTATTTATATTTGCTGCCGTTACTGTAACCTGCAGGTGGGATATTACGGTAAGCAGCTATGAAATACACACCGATAAAATATCATCTGAGGTTAAAATAATGCTGCTGACGGACCTGCACAGCTCCGGTTACGGAAAAGAACAGAAAAATCTTATTGAAAAAATAGACGAGCAGGCTCCCGATATTATTCTTCTTGGCGGTGATATTGCAGACGATAAGGTGCCTCATGACAGAACATGGCAGCTTTTATCGGTTATCGGAAAAAGATATCCCTGCTATTATGTAAGCGGAAATCACGAATATTGGTCGGGAGAAATAGACTTAATTAAGGAGAGGATTGCCTCTTACTCAGTAACGGTTATGGAGGGGGAAAACCTTGTAATTGATGTTGATGGACAGTCTATACAGCTTTGCGGTATTGATGACCCTGAGGAATACGGGCAGTTTGCTGTATCTGAGGAATGGGTGCAGCAACTTAAGGAGTGCAGCGCACAGGCGGATAAGGAGCTGTATTCGGTTTTGCTGTCCCACAGACCGGAGGCTGCGGATTACTATAAAAGTACCGGCTTTGATTTGATACTGTCAGGTCATGCCCATGGCGGGCAGGTGAGAATACCTTACATTTTAAACGGTCTTTATGCGCCTAATCAGGGTGTGTTTCCCCAATATGCAGGCGGATATTATGACCTTGGGAGTAATGAAATGATTGTAAGCAGAGGCCTTTGTAAAAATATTCTGCCAAGAGTTTTCAATCGTCCGGAAATAGTTGTGGTTTCGCTGTCGGGTGAATAAAAAACTGTACAATTATATGCTGAAGTGATATAATTGTATTTATATGAGGGGGCTTTGATATGGAATATATTAAAACTGCGGTAAAAAACACAAATTCGAGTGAAATACAAAAAATTCTGTCAAACCTTAACGCCTATGATGATTTGCTTTTGCTTTCGGGAAGTGTAGGACAGGAGGCTGCCCTTGAGGTTAATTATCTTACACCTGAGGGGGATGTAATTAAATTGGGTGAGCTGCCGGAGGAAATTCTGACACAGATTGAGGATACCTACAGTGATGATGTGCGGGTTGATATAGTTGACTTTGGCGTGTATAAAAGAGA
>CALIRN010000342.1 GCA_938042265.1 uncultured Eubacteriaceae bacterium | reverse complement strand
CCTTGTTATTAAATATATCAGTTTTTAGTGTTTACACAAAACTTGAAACGGTCTCTCGTGAAGAATTTTATAAACACAATTAAGCTATTGTCTGTCAAAATAAAGAGGAACTATATATGATAATCGCAAGTTAATTCTTTGAACATTTTTACAGAAAAATCTCCTTGTATTATGTTTTTAATAAGGAGATTTTTCTGTGTTTTTTATGTAATTATTTTACCGTTTTTGTATTTGTTGTAATATATCTTGCTTCAACTGACTTACCATTTACTAAAGCATAATATGAATATTCTACATAGTAATTTCCGCTTGAAACAGATAAAGTTTTTGACATGGATGCATCTTCACTGGAGGACGAAACGGAAACTGTGTCATAATAGTTTCCATTACGATAAATATCAGCAACAATCTTAGTAGATGCGTCATAAACACTTAAATCCGCTGTCAATTTTAATTTGCCGCTACTTGGTGAACTCAGACCCCCTGAATATGAGATAATATAATCACTTGCGTTCGGAGCAAGCGCATTTTCCACTCTAATAGTTTCAGTCTCCTCTATTGTTGCTTCCTTTGTATTTGCATAAGCTGAATTAACGCAGCAAATGCTAAGTGATGACATTACCAATACCAGTCCTAAAACTTTACAAAAAATTTTTTTCATAAAAATACCTCCGTTTTAATATTTAATATTCTCAATTATTTCCTTTGCTTCATCTTTCGAAAAATCTCCCGAAATATAATATATCTTATTATTATAATCCCACTCAATTACAGACCACCTTTTGTTTTTTATATAACAGTAACCAATATCGTTATAATAAATTTCTGAAGTTTCATCCTCAGTTTTTTCTATGAAAGTGTTTAAATCATTACTATATTCGAAAATTTTGTATTTAATAATAGAATCTTCTTCATTCGCATAATCAACATTGATTGTTCCGTTGTCGCCAATGCTAATATTAAATATTTCAAATCCAAGAAATGAAAGATCCGGTTCAGGAATATTTTCATTTAAAGTATTTTCTAAATCTTTTATATTATTGAATACCGAAATATCGTTATCGGAAATAATATATTCATCATCAGCTTTTAGATTGAGTACTTCCGACGTCCATTTCAAGAAAGGTTTAAATATATTAAGTCCTGCGGCAACGGAAATTATATTCACAGAAGTAAACACAATAATGACAGCGACAATAATAGAGAGCTTATAGCGGAATTTTTTTGCAGAAACTTTTTTATCTGCATCAACTCTTGGCAGATAATTTTTTTTGAAGTCAGACCAAGCGTCTTCGGCAGATACAGAGGGTTTTATAGGTTCTGCATCATGTATTTTTTTCAGAAGAACATCTATTTCTTTTAAGCTTTTGTCTGTAACTTTATTATTAAGTTTCATTTTTACTTGTTTTTTTAGCTTATCTACCTCCTTTACATCACAGTTTTCTGTAACCACCTCCGATTGTTTTTTTTCTAAATTATCTTCCATTTTACCCTCCTATATACTTTTGATTTTAGAGTACCTAAATGTCACAAATTTTTACAAAAAAATTAATAAAAATAAAATTACATTTTTAGTGAAAATGACAAAAAAATCATTTACTTTGCATAAATCTCTTTATTTTTATTCGGATGCGAAGTCCCATTGTACTTACATTTGTATAACTAATGCCTAATTTTTTGGATAATTCTGCGTTTGAATAATCTTCTATGTATTTATATTGTAGGTATTTCAGTTCGGTATCGGATAAGGCCTCATTAAATTTATCTCTTAATTCCACATATGATGTTTCATAAAAATAAGTATCTGATATCCCTATGTTTTCAGCAATTTTCAGTATAAGATCATCTGAAAGAGTATGAATTGTCATATTGCCTATGTGTTTTACATATTTATACTTTCGTTTATTTTCTTTAATTTTGTTTCTTAGTGTATTAACAAGCCACTTTCTTTTATTGGTATGAATTTTCAAAACAGCCAGTTTTGAAGCAGCCGTTAGAAAAGTATCCTGAATGCTTTCGTTTACTATTTCTTCATCATATTCAATTATTTTTGCAATATTGTAAAGATAATCATAATTTTCTTTATAAAGTAATTCAATGTAATTTATATCATCATCATTCAACCTTTTTAACGAATGCATATTTACGTCATCCCCCTATACAAAAAATGTTATCACTTTGCTGAGTACTGAAATTAGCGGTTTTCGACACAGTCTACGTTTATTTTGATGATAACATAAAAATTGTATTTTTTCAATTATTCAGCCTGCTTATTGTTTTTAAAATATTCCAATAGATTATCTACAACATTTTTCAATAGCTTATATTCATTCTCACTCAAAGAAAATTCTTGTGTATTTGAATTTTTTGCAATACGACAAATAAATTCCTGCTTACTTGCAGATGTAATATTTTCAGCAAATACATCAAGGCTTACATTCAGAACATCAGCCATTTTAAAAAGTTTTTCAAGTTTAGGCGTTTTCTTTCCACACTCAATGGAGCTAATGTAATTATTACTTACCTTTATCAGTTCAGCCAATTCACTTTGTGTCAGTCCCGATTTCTGACGAGCTTTCTTTATATTTAATCCAAGTTGAATTTTATCCATAATATTCACCTCCGAAGATTGTATCTATTTGAGTTAATTATAGCTATTTGTTATTATAGTTTGAACAATCCAGCAGTCGTATATAACGCTATTTGTTATATTAAAAGCGTTTTTTTCTTTTGCGCTAAAACAAAAAGTTGTTTTTTTATGTTCTACATAAAACAAGATATATGTTTATATTTACCAGTTTTTCGACATTATTTTTGTAACATATTTTTTTTGTAAATACGTGACACTTTGAATTTTCAAAATCAATTGTAAGTAGAAGAATTAAACAAACAATATACGAGGGAGTGATAACCATGTTTTGAGAGAATTTATATAGGGATAACTGTAGAAACAAAAAACGAGGAGATGATATAATGAAAAAGCAAAGGAAACTAATAAGTATGCTGTTGGCATTCACGCTGATATTTTCTTCTGTAAATGTTAATACGTCATATTCAGCAAGGATTGATGATTTGGATTATGACGACACTGTTTCAGCATCTGCTATTGATGTTGACAATGCGTTCAAAGATTTTGATGACATAATTCCAAGCGATACGCATATTGCAGAAGAAACGGATGTTGAGTTATCAAACGATATAGTCAATGACGAATCTGTATCACCTGCAAGTGATACTTACAATTCAATAATGCCTGTGGAAACAAATGATTTAACCATAAGTTCGGATATGACACTCACAGCAGACATAAGTTGCGATAATCTACATCTTACAAATGGACGGCTTAATTTAAATGGTTACACATTAACTGTATATGGCAGCATAAATCAAAGTGGAGGTACAGTTTATGTAAATAATGGTCAGCTTATTATTAACAGTGACTATACAATAGGTAATCCGAACGAAACCACATATGCTTACCTTGAAATGACAAAATCCAACGATTATGTGTATGTTGGTGGTAATTTCTGTACAGCTTCGGACAATAATCACGATGGTTTACTTACTAATGGTGTACTGGAAATAAAAGGTGACTTTACACAAGCAGGGAATTCTAAAAGCTTTTATGCCGATTATAAACATAAAGTTGTTCTAAGCGGCAATGAAATACAATCGGTTACATTTACAAGTCCTGATACTTCTGCCTTTGGTACATTGGAAATATTAAATATGTCAGATGAGGGCGTACATTTTGCAAGTAAATTTAATGTTAATGTCGAATTAATACAGGATGAGGGCAGAATAGGTGGTTTGGATTTTGGAAATACTATTTTTTCACTGAAAAATGATTTGACAATAAATGGTGATTTTGATTTTGCAACCGGAAATTTGGACTTAAATGGTCATACCCTAACCATTGACGGTAATTTTATTCACAGTGGAGGATATTTACAGGTAAAGAGTGGACAATTAATAATTAAAGGTGACTATATAATTACATCATCTGTTAATTCATATTTAACTAATAGCAGTTACATACTTGTAGAAGGAGATATAAACTTACAGTATCCTAATTCATCTTTCTATAATGGAACTGTAGAAGTAAAAGGTGATATTATCGGAAATGATGATTCTTTGCTAAGGGCATCAAGTGGCAACAAGATAATATTAAGTGGAACTAAAACGCAAACAATAAGTTTGAAAATCAGTTATGATACACTTGAATTAAATAATAGCTCCGATGAAGGTGTTAAGCTATCTAATGTATATCGCCTGGAAAACTTAAACACTCTTAATGATACAAAAATTATCGAATTCAACTATGTTGGAAATTATTCATTATATATTAAACAGGACTTAAATATAGATGGAGACTTAAACATAAATGATGGAAATATATATATTAATGGTTGTACACTAACTGTAAACGGTAACGTAAATCAGCCTGATGGGTATTTATGTGTGTCTGACGGTGGTTCACTATTAATTAAAGGTAATTATACTTTGGGATATGAAGATAATTATGCAAATTTAAATTTAAGTGGTAATGATACTTATGTATGTGTTAATGGTAATATAGTTATTAATAACAGCCAAAGCTGGTCTGATGGCATCGTTGAAATTAAAGGTAATTTTGAACAAAATGGTGCAAATAACTCCTTTTCAACTATTAACGGAACAAAACTCATATTTAGTGGCAATAGCAAGCAAACAGTTAGATTTGACACACTAAGTTCAATATTCAAAACTCTTGAACTTAGCAACACCTCTGATGAAGGTATAGAGTTTCTCTCACCTATAGGATTTGCTGACGATTTATTAATTAATTGCAATGTATCCGGTTTAAATTTCTGTTATTATTATTGGTCTCTTAGTAAAAATGAAGACATTGATTACGACTTTACAATATCTAACGATGCAAGTCTTCAATTAAATGGGAAAACCATGAATATTAATCATAGCTTTACAATGCAAGGCGGCACTTTTGTTTTTAACAAAGGAAATCTTGTAATAGACGGAGATTTAACTCTTCAAGACGGTACATTAGCAGTTTCCGGCGGTAGCCTGACAATAAAAGGCAATTTATATTTGCAAGGTGGAACTTTAGATATAGGAGAAGGTACTGTAAATGTTGCAGGTGATATACAGCATCAAGGAGGTATGTTGTATATAGACGGAGGAAGCATTACTATTGAAGGTAATTATAGAATTGATGATTCTGAAAGTGACATAGCTGCGTATTTTAGAATGATTAATCCGCTTGATTATGTTTGTATAAATGGAGACTTCTATACATCTGCAAAAAACAATCACTCACTTTATCTGACTAATGGTACGCTTGAAATAAAGGGTAATTTCGAACAAGCTTACACATCCAGCGAATATAACTTCCTTGCAACAGAAAATCACAAAGTTATATTAAGTGGAGATTCACTCCAAACTGTTTCGTTTGAAAATCCTAGTGAATCAGGATTTAGCAGCCTTGAATTAAGGAACACTTCAAATGCAGGTGTTAAATTTATTACTGCTGTAAAAATAAGTGCTGATTTTATTCAAAATGACTGCAAATTTACGGATAATGGCATAAATATAACTACACGGGTTTTAGACGATGATATAACTATAGATGGCAACTATAGTATATCACAGGATATAGACCTTAATGGTTATACCATTACTGTAAACGGTGATTTAACTCAAACAGGCGGTACATTATGCGTAAATAATGGTAAGCTTATTGTAAATGGAAATTATAGGATAGAAAATCCATATACAGAAAGCAACACCTATTTGAAAATGACAAATACCAATGATTATGTGTATGTAAGCGGAGATTTTTATACAGAGGCTTATGGCGATCACAGTAGATATTTAACCAATGGTGTACTTGAAATCAAAGGAAATTTTGAACAATACAATAAGAATACTGGGTACAATTTTAATGCTTCCGGTAACCATAAGGTAATATTAAGTGGAAATGAGTTACAGACAGTTAAATTTGCTACCCCTGAATATTCGGGTTTTAATATTCTGGAAATAAACAATCATTCGGAAAAAGGTATAGAATTTCTATCCTCTATGAGGTTTATGAAAGAATTTATCCATAATAATTGCAAAACATCTAATATTCGATATGTTTCTGGTAGGCACATTCTTGCAGATAATGAAAAAATCGAGGATTTTGATTTTGAACAGGGTGCAGTACTTGATTTATCCGGAAGGACATATCATGTTGACGGTGATTTTGTTATAAGCAAGGGTATAATAGACCTGAACGGTGGTACTCTAGAAATAGACGGTAATCTTTTACAACAAGGTGGTATAATATACGTAAATAACGGCAAACTTCTTGTTAATGGAAATTACAGCATAGGTCAACCTAATAACTCAATGAATGTCTATTTAAAAATGACAGAATTAGATGATTACGTATGTGTTAATGGTAACTTTTACGTCAGGTCAAAAAATATAAGTGGATACTTGACAAGCGGTGTCTTGGAAATCAAAGGTAATTTTGAACAAGTTTCAGGTTTTGTACCTACCAACAATCATAAGGTAATACTAAGCGGAAACAGTTTACAAACTGTGTCCTTTACTTCAAGTAATTACAATAATCCATACAGCTTTATTTCATTAGAATTGAATAATACTTCTGATGAGGGTATTCAGTTTATAACCTCAATAGGATTGATTAAAAACTTCATTACTAATGGTTGTAACTTTTCAGGTTTAGATATATTATCTGGAAATTATACACTAAGTAACGATGAAGAAATTAATTATGATTTTACGGTATCAAGCGGCTCAGATATTGATCTTGCAGGATATTCCTTAAAATTAAATAAAAATTTGAATATGAATGGATACAAGCTAAATTTGAATAGTGGTACACTTATAGTTAAAGGTGACCTCACTCAAAGCAAAGGTACCATAGATTTAAACGGTGGCTCACTAGTAGTAGAAGGAAACTTCATTCAAAACGGTGGAACACTTAATGTAAATGGCGGATCACTGGTGATTAATGGCAGCTATCAGATGACGGGTTCATCTGTTCTGCATATGGCTAAGGCAAATGACTACATATGCGTTGGCGGTGATTTTTCCACAAGTTCATCTACAAATCATTCTTACTATTTAACAAAAGGTACACTTGAAATTAAAGGTGATTTTTCGCAGACGGGTGGTTCAAATAGCTTCGCTGCTTCAGATCTTCATAAAGTTATTTTAAGTGGTACTGAAAAGCAGAACATAACATTTAAATATCCTACATATTCAAAATTTAATATACTTGAGTTACAAAATACATCTCAGGAAGGTATTGAGTTTTTATCAACAGTACACTTTATGAAGGATTTTAGATTGAATGGGTGTACTATTATCAACCTAAAATATGTAGGTAATTATACTCTTACAGAAGATCAGGAAATTGACTACGATTTTACTTTTGAGAACGGTTCTGTATTGAATTTGGCAGGACATACACTAACAATAAATAACAACTTAATATTGACCGGTTGTAGCATGGATCTGAGCGGCGGCAAGCTGATAATTAACGGAAATTTGCAGCAGCAAAACAGCACAATGAATATAAACGGTGGAACTCTTACGGTAAACGGAAATTATCGTATTGAGAATTTATCATCTCTGAAAATGCTGAATGCCAATGATTATGTATATGTTGCAGGAGATTTTTATACTGCTTCAACCGCAGATCATTCCAACCAATTAACTAACGGAGTATTGGAAGTTAAAGGTGATTTTACGCAGGCTTATGGATATAGGCAGCCAAGTAATTTTGTTGCAAGCGTAAATCACAAGGTTAAATTGACAGGAGATGAAAAACAATATGTAAACTTTGAAAATTCCAATTATTCTCATTTCAATATATTGGAAATAAATAAATCACTGAACGACGGTTATGAATTTAACTCAAAGCCGATATGGAATTATATAATTACAAACGGAACATCTGAAGAACATAACGCAGCAATTCCTTTGAATTTAAGGATAACAAGAAAAACGAGCAGTTCCGTAACCATTGTATGGGATATGGAAGATTCGGGGGTTACTGGCAGTACTGTATATTACAATGTTTATCGGAACGGAAAATTGTATAAAAGTATATTTGCCAATAATTTTACCGATAGTATTAACACGGATACGGATTACACCTATAAGGTGACATCTATTAATGCTGATAATGTAGAATCGGATTTTAGTAACAATGTATCTGTTATCGCAGATGTGGAAGCACCGAAAATATTAAGCATTACACCCGATAAAAACAGCACACTCTCAGCAAATCCTGATTTAAGCATTTATGTTTCGGATAATGTATCTGTTAACAACGTGAGCGTTTATTATGCAGAGAAAAATTCTACTAACCGAAAGACTATTGCTACCAAAACGATCAATAAGGAAAACGAATTAATTACGGTTAGTTGGAATACAGTAAACTTAGAGTCGGGTTATTATGATATTATTATTGTTGTAACCGACACAAACAACAACAAAAGAGAAAGTATATACAACTATAAGTTAGTCAACTATATGCCTGAAAGCGTTGTGGCAACGGCAGAAGGCGGACCATTTAGTGTAAATCTTTCTTGGAAAGATAGCAACACCAACACTGCTAACTATAGGATATATAGGAGTTCAAACGAAGGAAAAAGCTATAAATACATCCATCAGACAACGGAACATAGCTATACCGACAATAATTTAAATTCTGATAGTACATACTACTATAAAATTGCTGTAGTCGACACTTACGGCAACAGTACAGACAGCGAGCCTGTAACTGCCACACCATTATTTAAGGATATTGTTGCACCTACAGCCAATGCAGGACTTGACACCACAGGTATTGTTGGTGAAGAAATTTCTTTTATTGGTTCAAATTCTACTGACAATGTAGGCATCGTATCCTACCTTTGGAATTTTGGTGACGGAGAAACATCAACGGAAGCTAATCCGATTCACACTTACAATTCAGTTAAGGATTCTGTAAATAACAACTATAATTATACCGTAACATTAACTGTGACCGATGAAGCTGGATATACAAATACCGACAGTATAAAAGTAGCTGTATACCCTGCCGAACAAACAGGTATTCTTAATCTTATAGTAAAGGACGAAAAGGGAAGAGCCATCACAGATGCTTATGTTTATGCTGACTTTGCAGACGGTACTAATAAATACTACTTTACCAATTCACAAGGTAAAGTAAGAATTGCCGCTATGGCAGGGAATTATAATTTCTCTGCATATAAATTAGGCTATCTTCCAAATGAGGAGAACATTGCCGTAATACAGTATCAGGAAACAAACGCCGAAATCATAATTGATAGCGGAGAGATAGTCACAGCAGATACTTATGTTAAACCTATGACTAAAGATGAAATAGTCGATGCAGGTATTGATGTGACTGATCCCGAAAATCAGTATGTTTATGAAATTGAAACTAAACTTGTTTTTGAGCAACAAGAAATAGATGTACCTAAAACAGTTGTAAGCGGCAGCGGCAAGGTCTATAGTGGTGGCGAAGTTATACACTATGGTGGTTCGGGAGGAAGCTCAGGCGTTGGAGGTGGAAGTTCAAGCTCCAATAGAGGTATTATAGTTCCACAGGTAATTGTGAACGATAAACACCCCGAAGTGCCTCCTACTTTGGCGTATCTTGTTATTCCTATGACGGTAAGTTGGCTTAAAGAATTTTTCAATGTATATATGGTAATTGATAATCAGGCTATGCCTCAATTTGTAATTGAGGATGCAGAAGTAACGCTTAATCTCCCTGAAGGTCTTACTCTTGCAAAAACAGCACAGCCACAAAGCCTTAATGTTCAACTTGGTGATATAGCAGGTCAGGAAAGAGGACAGGCAGAGTGGATAATCCGAGGAGATGTAGCCGGAACATATGACCTTAGTGCATATTTCAGAGGTATATTAATGCCATTTGAGGCTGACGTCGAAACAACATTTACAACAGAAGAAGCACTTACTGTTTATGCAGAAAATGCTGTTAAAATGTACATATATCCCGAAGAAACAGCATATATCAATCAAAATTATTATGCAATGTTCCAACTTTTCAACCAAAGCAACAAATCATTGTATAATTTTGAGGTGAAGTTTGGCGACGGGTCGGGTACAAGATATGTTTTGAAAGACGTATCGGAACAAAGCAGGCTGCCGTTTATTCATTCGGGTGACAGCATTTATATTGAGGAATTAAAGCCTTATACCTATGTGGGCGGCGTTTATGAAACTGTCTTTTCGGCGGAAGGTGACCCTGAAAAGAATTATTACTCGTTGCTTGAAACAATAGTTTCAAGTCCAAATGAGGATATTGCAGTCATTGATACCGAAGTCACTCCTATAGCAAATAACGCTGTATATGGTACATATAACGGAACAACTGTAGACCAGACTATCCTTGGTCAGATAGCAGGACAGACAGGCATAACCCTTAAGGAATACTATAATTCGTCTTTAGAAGACTACATTACCGTATGGGGCAAAAACCGAAACTTTATGTTCGGATATACTCTGACACAGGACAGCTATGGCAGATACGTACTTACATATCCTGATGGCTCAAAGTATTACTTTATGCCCAAATATGTAGTAAACAGCGGCGAGCTGACAGATGAGGAAGTAACGGTTAATATTAATACAATGATACTTGATGGTTACACACCTATAACAAGGGGTTCAAAGAATTATACTTTAACCGAAACAGCAGACGGTTTTGTAGTTGAAACGGGAAATCATTATAAATACTATTTTGACAGTAATGGTACAATGACACGCTGTGAGGATAAAACCGGTTATGCAATTAATATAACAACAACATCCGATGCAATAACTGTGGAGGAAGAAACCACAGGTAAAACTATGGTTGCATCTATAGGAGCAGATGGATTTGTAAATGCCGTTTCAAGTGATATGGGTACTTACAGTATGGAGTAT
>CALIRN010000341.1 GCA_938042265.1 uncultured Eubacteriaceae bacterium | reverse complement strand
TGATTTGTTAACAAAGGAGATTTGATATGGAAAAGAAAGTTTTATGCGCTGCATCCTTTTATAACCATAAGTGCTTTTTTAATGACGAGGACTATTCTGCATTACCTGAGGATGTAAAAAAGGAGGCTAAGATAATTGCCGCTACAACTGCAGAAAAGGTTAAGGCGATTGTTTCCATCGGCTTTTATGAGGACGGCAACATTTTTGTGCAGATCAGGGCTGATGAAAAGGATATGGATTTTGATGATATTGCCGCAAAATATGAGATTGAAAAGGTGCAAAAGAGCAAGAAAAAGTTTTTTAATGCCTTAACTCTCTGGTATAAGGTAACAAAGCTCGGTGCCAAAGGTATTTCAATTAAGTAAAATGAGGATAGGTAATGCAGAGCTTGAAAACAATGTTTTTCTTGCACCAATGGCCGGTGTTACCGATAAGGTATTCAGAGTGCTTTGCAGGGAGATGGGCTGTGGTCTTGTTTATTCCGAAATGGTCAGTGCCAAGGGGATAATGCACAATAACCGCAATACTCAAAAACTGTTGGAAATTGACCCTTTGGAAATGCCTGCAGCAGTACAGCTATTTGGATCTGACCCTGTAATTATGGGTAAAATGGCAGAGAAACTTGACGGAAATAAGGATATTGCAATTTTTGATATAAATATGGGCTGTCCCGCACCTAAAATAGTAAAAAACGGTGAAGGCTCGGCGCTCCTGCAAAATCCCGACCTGATAGGGGAAATTGTTAAAGCGGTAAGCTTAAGTACATCAAAGCCTGTTACGGTAAAAATGCGTAAAAGCTTTGACGGTAAGGAAAACACCTGTATCAGGGCAGCTATTAAAGCTACTGAAAATGGTGCGGCAGCCGTTACCATACACGGCAGAACAAGAGAGCAGTATTACAGCGGCAGGGCAGACTGGGATATAATTAAAGAGGTAAAGTCAAATATAGATATTCCTGTTATAGGCAATGGAGATATAACCTCGCCCAAGACAGCAAAGGCAATGCTGGATTATACGGGTTGTGATGCAATTATGATTGGCAGAGCCGCAGAGGGCAATCCATGGATATTTAAAAGAGTAACGGCTTATTTACAGAGGGGTGAAATTATTCCCGAGCCTGATTACTCACAAAAGCTTAATATGGCAAGACGTCACCTTGATATGCTGGTTGAATTTAAAGGTGAGCATATTGGTGTGTGCGAAATGCGAAAGCATTTGGGCTGGTATATTAAGGGTATGCCCCATAGTGCGGAAATGCGTGTAGTTATAAACACCGCAGACACTAAGGAAAGAATGCATGCGGTTATTGATATAATTGAGCAAAAAGCAAATAATTTTTAATTTTTATATATTATAGGAGGACAACTATGGATTACAAGTCAGCTGGTGTAGATGTAGAGGCAGGATATAAGGCTGTTGAGCTTATGAATGGTCATGTCAAGAGTACATTCAGACCTGAGGTGCTTACGGATATTGGTGGTTTTGGCGGTCTTTTCAGTATAATGAAGGCAAAGGAGATGGCAGAACCTGTTCTTGTAAGCGGTACCGACGGCGTTGGGACAAAGCTTAAAATTGCTTTTATTTTGGACAAGCACAATACTATAGGTATTGACGCTGTTGCTATGTGTGTAAACGATGTTGTGTGCAGCGGTGCGGAGCCTTTGTTCTTCCTTGATTATATTGCCTGTGGTAAGAATGAGCCTGAGAAGATTGCAGATATTGTAAGCGGTGTTGCAGAGGGCTGCCGTCAGGCAGGCTGCTCACTTATTGGCGGCGAAACTGCGGAGATGCCGGGCTTCTATCCTGTAGATGAGTATGACCTTGCAGGCTTTACCGTAGGTATTATGGATAAGACCAAGGCTGTTGACGGAAGTAGAATTAAACCGGGTGATGTGCTTATCGGTATTGCATCAAGCGGTATACACTCAAACGGCTATTCGCTTGTAAGAAAGGTGTTTAACCCAACTGCATCAGGTCTTAATGAATACATAGAAAGGCTTGGCTCAACTCTTGGTGAGGCACTTTTAACACCTACTAAGATATATGTTAAGCCTGTGCTTGACCTGATCAGCAAGGTTGAGGTTAAGGGATTAAGCCACATAACAGGCGGCGGCTTTATCGAAAATATACCACGAATGATGCCTGAGGGTACAAAGGTTAATATTGAGGAGGGAACATGGCCTGTTCTTCCTATTTTTGAGCTTTTGCAGCAGCTTGGCAATGTTGAGAGAATTAGTATGTACAATACCTTTAATATGGGTATAGGTATGGTTGCGGCAGTAAATGCACAGGATGCTGACAAGGCAGTTGCCGTTTTGGAGGAAAACGGTGAAAGGGCTTACAAGATAGGCTATGTAACCGAGGGCAGCGGCATAGATATTAAATTACAATAAAAGTGGGAGGTTGCCATGCTTAAAATTGGTGCGCTTGTAAGCGGCGGCGGTACTAATCTCCAAGCGATTATGGATGCCATTGAAAGAGATAATATTGACGCTCAGGTTGTGTGCGTCGTAAGCAGCAAGGAGGGAGCCTATGCTCTTGAACGTGCTGTCGCAAAAAATATAGAAACTGCAGTAATGCGTAAAAAGGACTATGAAACTGCAGACGATTATGATACCGCACTTGCCGATTACTTTCAGGCGAGAGGTGTTGACCTTGTTGTATATGCAGGCTTTATGATTATTTTGGGTGAAAAATTTGTAAGCAGATTTGAAAATAAAATGATTAATATTCACCCTGCGTTAATTCCAAGCTTCTGCGGCAAGGGCTATTACG
>CALIRN010000340.1 GCA_938042265.1 uncultured Eubacteriaceae bacterium | reverse complement strand
CCACAAAGAAAAACTAATTCATTTTTATAACAAATTTAATTTTAAAATTATATACAATGATGAAGGTAATAAATTTGCTGATATAAAATTAAATTTATAATTAAAAAATAATAGAATTACACTAAAATAATAAACAAAATCAGACTTTAGAAAAAAAATCACGTATTTTCGCAAAACAGAATTTTTACAAATAGTTACAAACATAAAAAAAATACGTGCTACTTTCACAATCGGGAATGTAACACGTATTTATTTTTATGTAACTAATTCGTAAAATTTTACGTTTTGCGAATAGTTGGATAGGGAAGTCAAGAATTATACATAATTAAAAACCTGTCAGTCAATAATCAATTATGAATTAACAGGTTTTTAATTACTTACAAAAAATATTTAATCTAATTTGTTATTGTTATTAGTTTTTTATTTGAATCCCAATCAACATTACAATCAAAAGCTTCGGAAACAGCTCTTAAAGGTACCATAGTTCGGCTGTTCATTATTTTTGCAGGTACATCAAGCTTAATTATGCTCTTATTATTAATAAGCATATCATTGCTGCCAATAATCAGTGTAATCCTTGTACCGTTATTATTATCTGCAATAACCGATTGAGTATCATTATTCCATTCAACATCAGCACCCAACGCCTCAAAAATAGCTCTCATAGGAACAAGCGTTCTGCTGTTTTCGATTACGGGCTGTTGGTCAAAACTAACATACTCACCATTTACAATAACATTTATTTGATTGCTATCACCCGCATTTGCAGTTACCTGAGTTGTAATCTGTGTTGTAGCTTCAACTGTTGCTTCGGTAACAGCTGTTGTGTTATTGGTCTGTTGTTGAATATTACCTGCTTCATAAAATTGCTTTATTTTATCAAAAAGACCAGGAGTATTAATAATCATTTTATACCTAAAATGTATTTCTCCACTGACTTTCCCAGTTGCTTTATTCAAATTAAGCTGCTTAATTATTTCATTTCCGCCAAACCAGGGGCTTGTACTATCTGTTATATTGTTTGATTTATAGTCTGCCAAACCTATATACAGTTTAGCGGGAGCATCCTTTAGTGTATCCGACCACCACTTTACCAACGTTTCATAGTCAGCCTTTGAATGACCTATCTCCCAGTAAATTTGAGGAGCAATATAATCAACCGTACCCTCTAAAGCCCATTTTCTTGTATCCGCATAATGTGAATAATAAGCCTCGTTACCAGATGTATTGCTGCCCAGCGGATTATTACTGCTATTTGCCCAGATGCCTGCCGGACTAATACCAAATTCAATATTTTTATTGACTGCATCTATTTCCGCTTTAATTCCGGATACCAATAAGTTTACATTATTTCTTCTCCAATCACTCTTATCAGTAAAGCTGCCTTTAAGCTGCTGATATGAAGCCTCATCATTAAAATCTGCACCCGGGTAGAAATAATCATCCATATGTATGCCATCTATATTGTAGTTATTTACTATCTCCATTATGCCGTCAATTACCAATTGTCTTACTTCCGGTAAGGCAGGATTATAATAGTAATTGCCATCCGTATACTTAATTATATATTCAGGGTGCAATACAGCAGGATTTGTAGATGCAAGTCCGTCCAGAGCATTGTCACTGCTGTTGCGTACTTTTGTTGCCCTATATGGATTTATCCATGCATGAATCTTCATTCCTCTGGTGTGTGCACCGTCAACCCAATATTGCAGAGGATCAAAATCATTTGCGGGAGCTATCCCCTGCTGTCCTGTAAGATATGCACTCCATGGATATATTGACGATTTATAAATAGCATCAGAATTAGGTCTTACCTGCAAAAATACATTGTTAATACCCATATTCTTACAGTTATCAAGTATTTCATCAGCTTCTGCCTTAAGTTTTACAGAATCCGTTGTAGGAGTTGACGGATAATCAAGATTATATACAGTTGAAACCCACATACCTCTCATTTGCTCATCAGCATTAGCTGTTATATATATGCTCATACAACAAATTAGGGTAATTATAAGCATATATAAATATCTGATTTTATTATTCACCTTTATTCCTCCTTTTTTATTATATCAAACCATTTTTTTATTTTCTTTTCATAACCGTTATCTGATAAAACATAATAATTTCTGCCTACAAGTTCATCGGGCAGATACTGTTGCTTAACATAATGGTTAGGATAATCATGGGCATATTTATAATTTTCACCATGACCAAGTTTAACTGCACCCGGATAATGTCTGTCACGCAGATGATTTGGCACACCGCTTACCTTGGTATGTTCCACATCCTCCATTGCACTGTCAATTGCCATAACTGCTGAGTTGCTTTTTGGTGCGCATGCCACATACGCAGCAGCCTGCGCAAGATTAATCCTTGCTTCAGGCAGACCTATAAAATCAACTGCCTGTGCCGCTGCAACGGCCACAACAAGAGCCTGAGGATCAGCATTACCTATATCCTCGGATGCACAGATAACTATTCTCCTTGCAATAAATTTAGGATCCTCACCTGCATAAAGCATTTTTGCAAGATAATAGATTGCAGCATTAGGATCAGAACCCCTCATACTTTTAATAAAAGCGGAAATGGTATCATAATGATTATCTCCATCCTTATCATAATTAAGAGCTCTTTTCTGAACACACTGCTGTGCAACATCAAGCGTAATATGTATTCTGCCATCATTTTCTCTCTCTGTTGTTAATATAGCAAGCTCAATAGCATTTAATGCAATACGTGCATCGCCATTTACAATATTACTTAAAAACAAAAGAGCATCATCATCAATATAAGCGTTGAAGCCACCCATTCCGTTTTCTTTATCATCCATTGCCCTTAGAATTATTTTTGAAATATCCTTTGAGGATAGTTGCTTTAATTCAAAAATTATACTTCTTGATACAAGAGCTTTATTTACTTCGAAATATGGATTTTCTGT
>CALIRN010000339.1 GCA_938042265.1 uncultured Eubacteriaceae bacterium | reverse complement strand
ATATGATATATACATAAAGAGAATAAAGAGAAAGGGGAAAAGCTATGGAGTACACAGTTGATAACATTAATACGCTTATTTCTTCTATAAACAATAACACAAATACAATGAAAGATATGCTTTGCCAGCTTAAGAACAACTGCTCATATCTTAATTACAGACTTGCAGAATGTGCCAGCAAGCACATCACCCTTACCAATGAACAAATAAATGCTTACCAAGGCTACATAAATGAATATGAGAAAATCAAAAAACATATTGATAACTCAAAGGATTTGGTAATAATCCATGCACCTATTAAACTGTTAAGCGATATTACCTCTATTGTAGGTTTTTGTGGCAGACTTATGGATATGCACCACAGACAGCTTGAAATTATTGAAAGACTTTGCACACTGCTTCAAAAGTCAAATGATGTTATTAAATTAATTGCATAAGACAGATATCCTATTTTTGGTTAAAAATATGCTCCCCCTTCCCTTCGGGGAGCAATCCCTCCTTCTCGGCTGTACAATCCCCCCCTGTGCAGCCGAATTTTTTATTGTTGCTCAAAAAATAAATATAAATGTTAAAAACCCCATAGTAAAGCGCTTTACACTTACTGTTTTTATATACTAAAAAGGATGCCGTTTGCACGACATCCTTAAAATTACTTAGCATACTCGATAGCACGAGTTTCCCTAATGAGGTTTACTTTTATATTACCCGGATATTCCAGCTCTGCTTCAATTTTCTTAGCAATATCACGAGCAAGAATAGTCATCTGGTCATCATTGACCTTTTCGGGCACTATCATAATTCGCAATTCACGGCCTGCCTGAATTGCAAATGATTTTTCAACGCCATCAAATGAGTTCGAAATCGCCTCAAGCGATTCAAGTCTCTTAATGTAGGACTCCAAGGTTTCTCTTCTTGCACCCGGTCTTGCAGCGGAAATAGCATCTGCCGCCTGTACCAGTACCGCAATAATGCTCTGTGGTTCAACATCACCGTGATGGGCCTCAACAGCATTAATAATAAGCTGCGACTCATGATACTTTTTACAAAGTGCAACACCAAGCTCAATATGTGAGCCCTCAATATCATGGTTAATTGATTTACCAATATCGTGCAATAAGCCTGCACGCTTAGCAAGCGTAACATCAACACCAAGCTCAGCAGCCATAAGACCACAAAGCTGTGATACCTCTATGGAATGCCTTAAAACATTCTGTCCATAGCTTGTTCTGAACTTCATTTTACCCAATAAGCGGATAAGCTCAGGGTGAAGTCCGTGAACTCCGGTTTCAAAGGTGGCTGATTCTCCCTCTTCCCTGATGGAGGTTTCAACCTCTTTCTTAGCCTTTTCAACCATTTCCTCAATACGTGCAGGGTGTACCCTGCCGTCGATTATAAGCTTTTCAAGAGCTATTCTTGCAATTTCACGCTTCATAGGGTCAAAGCATGATAAAATTACAGCCTCCGGTGTATCGTCAATTATAAGCTCAACACCCGTAAGTGATTCTAAAGTACGTATATTACGCCCTTCACGTCCTATAATACGTCCCTTCATTTCATCACTTGGTAAGGAAACAACGGAAACAGTGGTTTCTGCTACATGGTCGGCAGCACACCTTTGTATAGCCGAAGCAATAATTTCTTTCGCCTTTTTATCAGCGTCCTGCTTTGCTCTCTGCTCCATTTCCTTAATCATAACAGCAGTTTCGTGCTGAACCTCTGTCTTAACCGTATCAAGCAAAAATTCCTTTGCCTGCTCTGCCGTTAAGCCTGAAATTCTTTCCAGCTCCTCATGACGCTTATGACACAAAGCCTCTGCCTCTGCTGTTTTAGCCTCAACATTTTCAATCTTACGCTGAAGCTGCTGTTCACGATTATCAAGGGATTCACTCTTTTTATCCTGAGCGTCCTCCTTCTGCTGTAAACGTTTTTCAAGTCGTTGTAATTCACTTTTACGTTCCTTATATTCTTTCTCGGCTTCCTTCTTGGTTTTAAGGCTTTCTTCTTGAGCCTCAAATATTATTTTATTTTTACTGACCTCAGCCTCACGCATAGCCTCTAGCTTAATATTCTCAGCCTCTCTTTCGGCAGAGCCTATTGCAGCCTCAGCTAATTTTTTACGGAGAACCTGTCCGATAAAAATACCGATAAACAATGAAAGAATAAAGGTGACAAAGACTATTACAAACCAAAATATAGTGTCCAGTCTAAACACCTCCTATTCAATTTTCAATGTACAATACTTTACAAATATACTAAAGCAGCAGCAACAATGGGCTTTTGCATACTGCACACTATGTAAAGCTATGCAGACGCATATATACGTCTATAAAAGCACTATTATATTGTATAATCTTTTGCCAAAAAAGTCAATAACTTTAAGCAATTTTTATAATTTTTGCAAAGCAATAAAATTATAAAAAAGCTCTTGACCTGAAGTATACTCCATGTATTATACTATACTTACAATATAAAACAGGAGGATAAAATAATGTATATTGAAAAGATCAACTCACCTGCGGATTTAAAAACAATGGAATTACCTCAAATGGAGGTTTTAGCCTCTGAAATGCGTAATGCTCTCCTCCACAGATTAAGCAAGCACGGAGGACACTTTGGTCCTAACCTTGGTATAGTTGAGGCAACAATCGCTCTGCATTATGTTTTTAACTCCCCAACGGATAAATTTGTATTTGATGTATCACATCAATGCTACTGTCATAAAATCTTAACAGGCCGAAAGGATTCCTTTCTTAATGCGGACAAGTTTGATGATATTTCAGGCTATACAAATCCCGAAGAAAGTGAACACGACTTTTTTACGGTAGGCCACACCTCAACCTCTGTCAGCCTTGCCTGCGGTCTTGCCAAAGCAAGAGATTTAATTGGGGGAAAGGAAAATATTATTGCAATTATAGGTGACGGTTCCTTAAGCGGCGGCGAAGCTCTGGAGGCTTTAGACTATGCATATGAGCTTGGCTCTAACCTGATTATCATTGTAAATGACAATGATATGTCCATTGCGGAAAACCACGGTGGTATTTACACTAATCTTAAGCAGTTGCGTGAAACCGATGGAAAGGCAGAATGTAATCTTTTTAAGGCTATGGGGCTTGATTATGTTTTTGTAAGGGATGGAAACAGCATTTCTCAGCTTATTGATGCCTTTACCAATGTTAAGGATACAAACCACCCCGTTGTCATACATATATGCACACAAAAGGGCAAGGGCTATACTCCTGCCGAAACAAATAAAGAGGTATGGCACTGGTGTATGCCTTTTGACCTTGAAACAGGCAAGCCCCTTTACAGCTTTAACGGAGAAACCTATAATGAGTTGACGGCAGATTATCTGCTTGACAAAATGGCAGAAAATTCAGCCATTGCAGCAATAACCTCCGGTACGCCTGCTGTTTTCGGCTTTAACAAAGACAAACGTAATAAAGCAGGCAGACAATTTATTGATGTAGGTATTGCAGAGGAACACGCCGTTGCACTTGCATCAGGTATGGCAAAAAACGGTGCAAGACCTGTTTACGGTGTTTACAGTACCTTTTTACAGCGTACCTACGATCAGCTTTCACAAGATTTATGTATCAACAATAACCCTGCCGTTATTATTGTTTTCAGTGGTTCGGTTTACGGTATGAATGATGTTACCCATGCAGGAATTTTTGATATACCGTTTTTATCCAACATACCTGATATGATATACCTTGCACCAACCTGTAAGGAGGAATATTTCTCAATGCTTGACTGGAGTATTGAACAGACAGAGCACCCCGTTGCAATACGTGTCCCCGAAAACGGTGTTATTATAAGCGGAAAGGAATATAAGGCAGACTACAGTCAGCTTAACAAGTACGAAGTTACAAGACATGGCAGCAAGGTCGCCATTATTGCACTTGGCAGCTTTTATCAGCTTGGCGAGGCTGCCTCAGAGATACTTAAGGAAAAGTATAATATTGATGCAACCCTTGTAAATCCCCGTTATATTACAGGCATTGACAGGGAACTGCTTGAAAACCTTAATGCTTCTCACACTGTAGTGGCAACCCTTGAGGACGGTGTACTTGACGGAGGTTTTGGTGAAAAAATAAGCCGTTTCTATGGTACTGCCAAAATGAAGGTACTTAACTTTGGCTTAAAGAAAGAATTTGTTGACAGATTTGACGCCAATGAGCTATTAAAGGAAAATCATCTTACACCACAGCAAATTACAGATGACATTGCCGCACTAGTCAAAAAATAAACAACTTATATATGCATAAAATCCCCGATGACATTTCATCGGGGATAATTAATTTACTGAATTTCACTCATAACATCCTGCATATCATACTTGCCTGCAGCCCTACCTACAATAAACTTAGCCGCCTTAACAGCGCCTACAGCAAATACCTCCTTGCTGTAGGCCGAATGTGTAAGCTCCACAACCTCGTCCTTGCCCGCAAAGATGACCTCATGGTCACCTACTATTGTACCACCTCTTACGGCACTGTAGCCAAGCTGATTTCTTGTACGCTTTTCTCTTACCTGACTTCTGTCGTAAACATATTCAAGCTGATTTCCGCAGCTTTCATTTACCGCATCCCCCAGTAAAAGTGCAGTACCGCTTGGAGCATCAATCTTTTGGTTATGATGTCTTTCCACAATTTCAATATCAAAGCCTGCATCATACAATACGGAAGCATATTTTTTAAGTATGCTTGCAATAAGATTAATACCTACACTCATATTTGCGGAACGGAACACGGGAATAACCTGTGCCGCCTCATTCATAAGCTTAATTGTTTCATCTGAAAGACCTGTGGTACAGATAACAACAGGTATCTTTTTGCCTACGGCATAATTAATTACA
>CALIRN010000338.1 GCA_938042265.1 uncultured Eubacteriaceae bacterium | reverse complement strand
GCACAGCCTAAGGTAAATGCTCCCTCGTCCTCAGAGTCAATATTAAGCACACGTCTCGCCGTAATATCAAAGCAATCCACCGCAGAGGCGCCTCCCATACCAACCTCCTCATCAGTTGTAATAAGTACCTGGAGCTCAGGGTGTACAAGGGTATTGTCCTCCAGCAACGCAAGGGCATAGGCAACTGCAATGCCGTCATCAGCTCCAAGAGTAGTGCCGTCAGCGTGTATAAAATCACCGTCATAAATAACCTTAATGGGATCCGTTAAAAAATTATGCTCAACCTGCGGAATTTTCTCGCATACCATATCCATGTGTCCCTGAATAAGGATAGCAGGTACATTTTCCATATCTTTTGAAGCAGGCTTTTTTATGATAACATTATTTGCCTCATCCTGCCTTACATACAAACCTCTGTTCTTCGCAAAGCTGCAAATCATATCACTTACAGCCTTTTCATTACCTGAACCTCTTGGTATTTTGTTTATTTCCTCAAACCAATATAAAACCCTCTTACAGTTTAATTTATCAATATCCATAATAATCCTCCGTTATATAAATTAGTGTTTAGCTTACCTAAAAGCACGCAAACTGTTTCCTTATAAGTTAAGTACTTTACTCCTTAACCATATTCTTTTTAAGTGCAATAAAATCGGTAAAGGCTTTAACACTTGTATTTATAATAAGCTCATCAGGCATATCTGCCTCCTCAAGCAAAGGCAATATGTTGCCAAAGCCGCCTATATAACTGTAAAAATGAGCATCACTGCCCAGTATAACAGGTAACTGCTGTTTTTTGCACTCCAATATCAGCTCCAGTATTTCTCTCTCTCCTCCTGCTCTGCTGTTGTTTGGATTAAGGGAAGCATTGTTTATTTCAAGCAGTGTATTATTATCCCTTGCAACGGTAACAACCTCCCTTATATTTAAAGGATAACGCGGATCACAGGGATGTCCGATTATATTTATATAAGGATTTTTAATTGCGCAAATAACTGCCTGAGTGCTTTCCTCCATATCCATAGGCTCTATACATGGTACATGAAGACTTGCAATGGCATAATCCAGCTTTTTAATCAGATTGTTTTTTAAATCCACTCTGCCGTTTGAATCCATTATATTAAGCTCCGCACCCATGAGCAGATTTATACCGTGAAGTTCCCTTGGCACTACCTTTAAATTAAGGAAATACAAAGGATGCGTACTTCCCGGCATTTTTGGTGCATGGTCTGTTGTACCCAGCAGCTCCAATCCTGACTGTGCGGCATAACGGGCATTTTCATCTATTGTACTGTAGGCATGTCCGCTTGCAACGGTATGGGTGTGCATATCCAGCTTAAACCTTTTATCCATTTTTTTACTCCTTTTTTATAAAACAGGGGAGCCGTTGCAGCTCCCCTACTTTTGGCAGCATTACTTAATTCATGCAGCTCCTTATTCCTCCTGATGAGAACTGTCCTCCGACTCGCTCTCATTATCCTCGTCATTCTCGGCAGCCGTTTCAGTTTCCGTTGAAATTTCTGCCTCGGTAACGGGCTCTGTATTAGCAGACTGTTCATTCTTTTTTGTTATTACAACACTTGCACTTGGCGTAGTACGTATTTCCACATTCTCAGGCATAGTAAGATCAAACTTTATATTATGCCAGCCTGCTGTCTGTCCGCTTAAATCCATAACCGGGCTGAGCTGCTTGGCTGTAATACCGTCAATAAGCTCCTGAGCACCGTAAACTGTAATATTTATATCATCAATATCCACAGTAAGCTGGTCACCAAGTCCTTTGATTTCAAAATCCTCCTGCTTTATGGTAATATCTCTTGACGCCTTTGATTTTACCGTTACAGTTACCTTAACCTCTGTAGGGGATCCGTTTTTAAGCTGTAAATCCGTACCCTTAAGGCTTGGCCTTATATCATATGAAAATGTCTCTGTATGCTCAATAGCCGTTAAATCAACTGCAGGTACCTGAATATTGGATACCTTGTTAATATCCTCAATGCTGCCCTCAACCTCCACCTGCTTAGGCTCATATTCAATGCTTTGCAGCACAAGGTTTTCATTTAACTGACCTATTACCTCGGGAGCCTTTACGGGGATTTGCCACTGCTTGTTTATGCTTATTGAAACATCAATTACAGCAGGGTCTACGGTAAACAGATTCATTATTTCACCTTCGGTATCATATACCGCAGGCGCAACGGAAACATTTATATCATCTGTTTTGTCCGTAATATCAACTCCTGCCCTTACGGAGGCAACCCTGTTAAACATACTCTCAGGCCCTTTAATGCGTACGGTATCGGTTTCACATACAGGCTCTCCCGCATTATAGCCTGATTTAAGCTGACCGTTTACATCTAACTGAAGCTTCATGGTTTCGCTTTTAAGTCTATCCACATTAGCCTCCACGGTTTTGGGCGTACAGCTTACTATTTCGTACGAATAAAGGAATATGTCATCCGGCAGCTTGGGCGTTACTGTAAGTGTAATATCCTGAGGTGTATTTTCAAAATCCATTCCGCTAAGCTGCTTAAGGTCGATATATGCCTTTATCTCCGCCTTGTTTTTAGCCTTGCTAAGCTCATCCAGAGCAGGCCTTGTACCCTTAACCCTGATGTTAACCTTAGTATTTTCAATTTCCCCTTTATTTATTATAATAATTTCATTTTCTGTAAGGACAGACTCATTAATAAATGTAAGATCTGCCGTAAAGGTTTTTATCTCTGTCGGGTTAAGTGTATTCATTACAACAAACCACAGGGCGATTGCCACCACAAGGGAAAATACCTTCCAAAGTAAATCCTTTGCAAAAAAAACCTTAATTATTTCCAGTATTTTTTTCATTCATTTTACGCCCCTTCCCGTTTTTACGCTTAACTTTAGGCTTTTGAATATCAGTAAGCTGCATAAGTATGGCTTTAAGCTCATTAAGTGAAAGATTTTTTCTTAGTCTGCCGCCGCTTGCAACAGATATTGCTCCCGTTTCCTCGGATACAACCACAACTATTGCATCGGTTACTTCACTGGCGCCTACTGCCGCCCTGTGTCTTGTGCCAAGCTCACCTCCGATTGGTTTTTCTGTAGCCGGCAATACACATGCAGCCGCAGCCACCTTATCATTTCTTATAACAACGGCGCCGTCATGAAGCGGCGTATTCTTCCAGAAAATATTAATAAGAAGCTGCTCGGTTATTATACTGTCAAGGCTTGTGCCGCTTTTTTGGGTAAATTCACCGGTAGGAACATTATTTTCAATAACAATAAGTGCGCCGGTACGTGCATCTGACATACGTACACAGGCATTTGTAATTTCATTTACGGATGCTTCCGACAGTTTTTCACTGCCTGATGCCTTAAAGGCATCAGTAATACCGTAAGCAAAGCTGCCTGTACCAATCTGCTCCAACGCCTTTCTCAGCTCCGGCTGAAAAATTACAATAAATGCAATAACACCTACAGAAAAGGTTTTTTCAATTATAAATGTAATTGTATAAAAATGGAATTTATATGCCAAAAAACTTGCAAAGGCTATTATAACCAAGCCTCTGAAAAGTGACCATGCACGGGTTTCCTTAATCCACCGGACTATTATGTAAATCAGCACCGCAACAAGCGCAATATCAATAATATCACTTATACGCAGCGAGGGTATACTTAGAGTGGACAAATTCATATTATCAATAAATTGTTCAAAGGGTGTCATATATTCACCACTCCTTGCCTTTCAAAAATTTTCCCTATTATCAAGGATATTGGTACTCTGCTTACGCTAAGTACTTCAGAATTTTTGCCTGTGGCAAAAATATGCTTTGCCTGCCGGATTTCTTTACGGTTCTGCCATAACCGACCGATACCTTCATCATCGGTATTACGCAGGAGTTTGTACTCCCACCGAATAATACAGTAGGTACCCTTCGCCTAAAAAGGTGGGGAACTTACTATGTCGCTTAAAGTACACAATTAAGTATACCACATTTTTTTAACTTCCTCAACCACTGCAATGCACAATTTTATTACTTTTTATTTTAAATAAATCAAATTAAAGACAAAAATCATTGCGAAAACGTAAGTAATCTATAAAAGAGTAATATCCAAATGCTGATATCCTGACATATAACAGCTACATTTTACGAAAAATTCACAAAAGCAATTGCTTTATGCAGTTTGTCAGTTAACCCATTTCGTTTCGTAATACAGGCTATACGCTGAGTACGGATATCCTTCATCAACTCCCAATAAACCTCCCTGTTGGTATGATAAAACACAAAGCCGCATTTTTCCCGTACATGCTTTAACTTGTTATTTCCGTCCAAATAACTGCACCAAATACTTTCACTCCCCAATTCATCAAAAGCATAACTCATCAGCCTGCGGACAGCCTCGGGTATCTTCCTATGTCTCAATACGATACACTTATCCAATATCAAATTTATCCCTCATTATCAGCAATGCAAGGTTACTCTGGTGCTATACTAAAAAGTGGATAAAAAACTAAGTCATATATTATAATAAAATAAACACACACAAGGAGTTGTTAATATGTCCCATCCACAGTATGATGATGAATTTAAAAAAGCATTGTTGCTCTTTATCAAAGCGGCAAATCTCAGAGCCAAATCAGCAATGACTACGGTGTATCTATTTCCGTAATTTCCAGATGGATTAAGCTTTACTCCAAAGTTAAAGTTGCTGAAAATAAAAAAGGTAGCTGATTTTCCCTTAATATAAATCGCTACCAAAATTAAAGTATTCAGTTTTTTATATATTTCTTTCTACTGGTTAAAAAAACACTTATTTCTAAATGCTTAATATTTCACCCTGACAAGCAAAATTGCAACTAATGGTCAAGTTCTAATAC
>CALIRN010000337.1 GCA_938042265.1 uncultured Eubacteriaceae bacterium | reverse complement strand
GGCTATTCAATAGAGTTCTGCGGCGGTACTCACCTTAAAAATACCGCACAGGCAGGCTCCTTTAAAATTATAAGCGAAAGCGGTGTTTCCGCAGGTGTAAGACGTATTGAGGCGCTTACGGGCTTTGGTGTGCTTAACTACCATGAGGAAAGAGCCTGCCTCTTTAATGAAGCTATGGATATGCTTAAGACCAACCCTACCAATCTTCATAAGCGTATTGCAACCCTCCTTGAGGAAAACAGGGCTATGGCAAGAGAGCTTGAAAGCCTTAAGGCTAAGCTTTCAGGCGGTCTTATTGACGATATTATTGCCTCCGGCGAGGATATTAACGGCATAAGATTTGTTGCAGGCAATGTAAAGGGACTTGATATGAACGGCTTGAGAGGTATGGGTGACCAAATTAAAGACAAAGCTTCAAACAGTATTATCGTGCTTGCCAGCGGCGAGGGCAATAAGGTCAGCTTTGTTGTAATGTGCAGTGATGACGCTGTTAAAAAGGGTGCCAAGGCAGGCGATATTGTTAAGGCTGCAGCAGTAATTTGCGGCGGCAGCGGCGGCGGCAGGCCTAATATGGCACAGGCAGGCGGCAAGGATGCCTCAAAGATTGATGAAGCTCTTAAGGCTGCAAAGGAATGTGCCGCAAGGGCTCTTGCCTGATTGGGAGATAATTAATGTCAGATGCTAATTTAAGCCTTATGGCAAAAACAAAGGAAATTATAAACCGCTATGACTTTGCCTTTAAAAAGAACTTCGGACAGAACTTTTTAATTGACGAGCGTGTTTTAAACAAGATAATTGCCGCTGCGGACATTACTCCCGAGGACACCGTTTTAGAGGTTGGTCCCGGTATAGGCACGCTGACTCAGGCACTTGCACGCCATGCAAAAAAGGTTATTGCGGTTGAAATAGATAAAACCCTTGTACCCATTTTACGGGAGGTTTTATCGGATTTTGATAATATTGAAATTATAAATAACGATATATTAAAGGTTGATGTGGCGCAGCTTGCGTCAGATAA
>CALIRN010000336.1 GCA_938042265.1 uncultured Eubacteriaceae bacterium | reverse complement strand
TTACGGCATACGATTATTCCACGGCAAAACTTATTGATGAAGCAGGAATAAACAGTATCCTTGTAGGTGACTCACTGGGTATGGTGGTTTTGGGCTATGAGGATACACTGTCCGTTACAATGGAGGATATGATTCACCATACAAGGGCAGTTTCAAGAGGTGCAAAAAATGCTCTTGTTGTTGCCGATATGCCTTTTATGTCCTATCAGACCTCAGTTTATGACGCAGTTGTAAACGCAGGCAGATTAATGAAGGAGGGACATGCTGACGCAGTTAAACTGGAGGGCGGCATGGAATATGCCGAACATATCAAAGCTATTATCAGGGCATCCATACCAGTTGTTGCCCACATCGGTCTCACACCCCAATCGGTAAAGGCATTCGGCGGTTTTAAGGTACAGGGCAAGACAGAGACTGCCGCAAAAAAATTTATTGAGGACGCTATGGCTATTCAGGAGGCAGGTGCCTTTGCAGTTGTTATAGAATGCGTACCCGCACCCCTTGCAAAGCTTGTAAGTGAAAAGCTGACCATACCTACAATCGGCATAGGCGCAGGTGCAGGCTGTGACGGTCAGGTGCTTGTATATCAGGATATGCTTGGGCTCTATTCAGATATGGCTCCAAAATTTGTAAAAAAATACGGTGATGTAGGTGAAATAATGAAAGACTGTTTTAAACGTTACCATCTTGAGGTAATTTCAGGACAATTCCCTGGTCAGGAACATACATTTAAAATAGACGAGAGTATAATTGATAAATTGTATTAAGGAGACAGTAATATGAAGATTATAAAAACAATAGCCGAGCTCAGAGAAATAATAAAGCAGTGGAAAAAAGAAGGGCTCACAATCGGTCTTGTACCTACAATGGGTTATCTGCACGAGGGTCACAAAAGCCTTATAGTCAGAGCAGTTTCCGAAAATGACAGGGTAGTTGTAAGTGACTTTGTAAACCCTACCCAGTTTGCCCCCAATGAGGACTTTGAAAGCTATCCAAGAGATATTGAAGCAGACGCAAGGCTTTGCAGCCAGGCAGGAGCAGATATTATTTTTAATCCCAATATAGATGAGATGTATGTAAATCCCCTCACCTTTGTGGATATGAGAGAAATAACCAAGGTTTTATGCGGTAAAACCAGACCTATTCATTTCAGCGGCGTATGTACCGTAGTAAGCAAGCTTTTTAATATAGTAACTCCCGACAGAGCTTATTTCGGACAAAAGGACGCACAGCAGCTTTGCGTAATCAAAAAAATGGTCAGCGACTTAAACTTTGATATTGAAATTGTTGGTTGTCCTATCGTGCGTGAGTCTGACGGGCTTGCAAAAAGCTCAAGAAACACCTATTTAAACCCTGAGGAAAGGACTGCAGCCCTTTGCCTTTCACGCTCGCTTAATATTGCAAAAGCTATGATTGAAGGCGGAGAAACCGACAGCGATAAAATAGTTAGTGCCATAAAAGTTGAAATAGATAAAGAACCCCTTGCAAAAATTGATTATATTGAAGCAGTTGATTTAAACAGTCTTAAGTCAATTGATACCGTTAAAAAACCCATGCTTATGGCAATGGCGGTATATATCGGCAAAACAAGGCTCATTGATAATTTTATTATTGAATAACCTTATTTCAGTTGGGAAATATAATATAACAGATTTATTAACGGAGGATATTATGTCAGCAGCAATAGTCGGTCATATACATTCAATAGAATCCTTTGGCACCGTAGACGGTCCCGGTGTCAGAATGGTGATATTTTTAAAGGGCTGTCCCATGCGCTGTCTGTACTGTCATAACCCCGATACGTGGGAAATGTCAGGCGGCACCGACATGACGGTTGATGAAATTCTGACACAGTATAATGCCGCAAAAAGCTTTTATAAATCGGGAGGAATAACAGTTACCGGCGGAGAGCCCCTTATGCAAACAGACTTTGTTATTGAGCTTTTTAAGGCAGCAAAGGCACAGGGTATACACACCTGCCTTGACACTTCGGGAGTTACCTTTAACCCCGATAATAATGCCATAATGGCTAAATTTGAGGCTATTACAAAGGTGACAGACCTTATTATGCTTGATATCAAGCATATTGATCCTGCAAAGCATATAGAGCTTTGCAGTCAGCCTAATGACAACATACTTGCATTCGCACGATGGCTGGACAAAAAAAACGTGCCTTTATGGATAAGGCACGTAGTTGTTCCCAATATTACGGAAAACGATGATTATTTGTACAGACTTGGCCTTTTTATAGGTACACTGAAAAATGTAAAGGCTCTTGATGTACTCCCCTATCACAATATGGGTGAAGTTAAATATAGGCAGCTGGGCATTGACTATCCTCTTAAGGGTGTTGAGCCTCTTTCAAAGGAGCGTGCCGTTGAAGCAAAAAAGAAAATTTTAGAGGGTATCCGTAAAGTAAGAGAGCTTAATTAACTCTTACCCATGTACCACGGGGTATATTGTCATAAAACCACTTTATATCCTCCATACTCATACGTACGCAACCGTCGGAACGGCGCACTCCCAGGGTATTATCCTTTACACTTCCATCCTCATTGAGTGCTATGGAGTGAAACAGATAGCTGCCGTTAAAGCGCACCCAATACTTTGCCCCACTGCCAAGACGTGCATTGTAAAAGCTCTCTCCCCTGTCGGAGATTGTAAAATAACCCCTTGTGGTGGGGCTTTCATTTTTGCCCGTAGCACACACTATGTCCTTTTCAAGACGAAGCACACCCTTTTCATCATATTTTAACACGTAGGTTCTCTGTCTGGCGATATCCACCCATACAAAATAATCGGTATCGCTTTTAAAACGCATATCAATGGCATAACCCTCTATTTCATCAGCAGATAATCTGTCTGTTAAGGTTTGCGGGTCAGGCGGTATATCCAATATCTGACCCTCTGTCCAACCAAGTCTGCCATTATGGCGTATATAATATATCTGCCTTGTCTTATCCTTTAATACTTCTACCCTGTCACCTGTTTTCAGATAATCCACAGCATCCTTTAACCTCTCGTCGGTATATAATACACCATTGTATTTAATTACAGCATAAACAGGTGAGGCCGTAACCCTGTTTTTCTGCCTATTAACCGTATATCCTGCCGCTCCCGTTTTTTCAATAGTCTCTCTGTCACATAAGCTGACTGCCGCAATACCGCCTGCCGCTAACACAGCAAGGGTTAAATACCGCATTTTCATAATTATCACCTCGGAGAGATTATTACCTATATTTAATATTTTATGCAGTATAATTATATTTGAGCCTTAATTATAGTAATTTAAAATTTCTCCTGCAATTTTTGCCGCCGCTTCACCGTCAGCCTTATCCTCCTTTGCAATTCTGACTGCAAATATATATGTATCGACCGTATTTTTATATATACCAATATACCAGCCGTTTTGAGTTTTGCCGTTTATTTGTCCCGTACCGGTTTTGCCGTAAAGGCTGTCATTAACCTTTATTGAATTTAAAACAGTGTTAATATTATCCTGTTCAAAGCCAAATTTATTAAAATACACACCCTTTAAAAAATCCACCTGCTCTATTGGAGATATAGCCAAATCTCTTTCAAGCCAATAGTTTTTTCTGTCAAAGCCAGACGATTTATTACCATAGCCTGTTTTATTAAGAAAATCCTTTAAGCGTGAAAGGCTAATTCTACCGTCAATATTCTGAAAATACCAATTAACGCTGTATCGCATTGCAGTTTCAAGGCTTTGGTTTCTGTTCCACTGAGCAAAGGGGTAGTCTGTTCCATCCCACTGCATCGCATTATCATTTTGGGATATTACTCCGTTTTCCAGAGAATTAAGTGCTATAGCAATTTTATATGTAGAATTGGGAGAAACTCTTTTTCTGCACATTTCCTCATTATACATAATATAGTTATCACTGCTAACGGAATAAGCTGCAAAGCAGCCCTCATATTCACCAAAATACGAGCTTAAATCAATATATTCTATCTTATCAATTTTTTTATTGCAGCTGTCGTCAATACTGTAGCCGAATACATTCATTACAAGGACCGAAAGCACAGCAGCAATTAAAACAATAAAAGTAATTATACGTCCAAGCTTTTGAGGTATAAAGCTCCCATAATATTTTATTTTTGACAATCTTATTTTAATATCCTTTTTTGAGCCTGATATATTATTGACAACAGCAGGCATATTTTTACTTTCAATAAAATGTATTATGGTTTCGGCATAGTCCCCATAACCCTTTAAATGCTTTACAACGCAATAATCACAGTAAATCTCCATATCCAGCCTGATTTGCTTAAATGCATATATAATTACGGGATTAAACCAGTACACACAAACCAACACACATATTAAATAATTTACAAAGATATCCCTATGCCTGTGATGAGTAAGCTCATGTAAAAAAATACATTTCAGCTCCCTTTCGTGAAAGTATAGCAGCTCTCTTGGAATAATTACACATTTATGTATTATTCCAAACGAAAAAGGAGATACCTGCCTGTCGGTTATATAAAGCTCAGCATCTACTCCCAACTCCTCACAGCACTTATTAAAGGCTTTGCTTTTGTATACATGGGCATTTTTAACCTCTGCCGCCGCAAATATATAACCTGTTATTGCTGCAAAAATGGTTACTATCATTCCCGCAAGCCAGATTATTAACAGCACACTGTGTCTGCTTACGGATAAATAATAGTCACTTGTATTTCCTGTCACCATTGGCGTATAAGCCGAGTAAAGCAGCACATTATCCGTCCGTGGTATGTGATAAAAATCAGGCAAAACACTAATCCTCGGCAAAAGAGCAAGCATAGTCAGCAACACAAAGGGAATAAATAGCAAATAATTGCCCTTAGGCGATATTTTATCGTCAAATATTTTTCTTATTGTCATAATACACACACAATATATTGAAATTATTATGTTTGCAATTAAAAAGTGTGTTATAAACATAACTATTTCCTCTTATTTAATATATTCTTCAGCTCCTCGATATCCTCTGCCGAAAACATATCATTCTCCATAAAATTCATTATCATTTTATTTACAGCACCATTATAAAACTTATTAAGAAAAGTTTTGCTTTCGGACCTTATATATTCCTCCTTATTTACAACAGGAGAATATATAAAAACTCTGCCGTCTTTAATATGTGAAATTGCTCCCTTTTTTTCAAGCCTTGAAATCAGAGTATGGATTGTTCGTACATTCCATCTGCTTTTACTTTCAAGCTCTGCAGCTATATCATTGGTAGATATGGGAAACCTTTCCCATATAACCTTCATAACCTCCAGCTCAGCCTCGGTTATCTGCGGATTATCAGACATAAAATCACCTCGTAATACTACATTTGTAATAAAATTATAAATCCAACTATAATTTTTGTCAACATTTTTTATTTTTCTATTGACATATTAATATTACAGGTGTAATATATAAGTACTACAGCTGTAATATTAAACTATAAGGAGTGTTTTTATGAAAAAATTTTTATCTTTGATACTATCCCTTGCACTGCTGTTGTACAACTCCGGCTGCGCTGACAAAACACCTGTACTTCAGCCTGCGAAAAATATTTATACCACCGTTGACTTCAGTAACTTATTTGACGGTATAAACGGCTGTGCCGTATTCTATGACCCCGTTATCCTCAAATACAGCTTTTACAATGAACAAATGTGCAATGAGCGTTATTCTCCATATTCAACCTTTAAGATAATAGGTGTACTTGAGGGACTGAAACAGGGAGTTATAGCTTCAGAGCAGTCTACAATGAATTATTCGGGTGAAGTATATCCTTTTGAAAGCTGGAATAAAAATCTGAATTTATATGAAGCCTTTCAATCCTCCTGTGTCTGGTATTTCAGACAGGTTATAGACGGCATAGGACAGGAAAACATACAAAATGCGTTAAACAGCCTTAACTACGGTAACTGCGACGTAAGTCAATGGCAGGGCAGCGGCTTAAATCCCACTGCCGATACAAACGGTTTTTGGTTGGGATCATCTCTTAAAATATCTCCAAAGGAGCAGATTAAGGTTGTTTCAGACATTTTTGAGGAAAAAACCGATTATACTCAAGACGAAATTACCATACTGAAAAATGTTATGGTAAGTGACAAAGAGGGCGTGTACGGAAAAACAGGTACAGGGCGTGACAGCTCTGCCTGGTACGTGGGATTTTATGAAGCTGATAATCATAAAATATACTTTGCCGTATATTTGCAGGACGATACCGTTGAAAATATAGCAGGTGCAACAGCTAAAGAAATTACAAATAAAATAATTGATAAATACTACAGATAACGGGGCTTAGCCTAAAACGGCTGTTGCTGTTACTACAGCAGCCTATGCCTTTTAATTTTGCTGTTGCCATTGTGCTGCAACAGCAAAATTAAAACAATGCTCAAAGCACTTTTTTCCGCAACATACATAGTGCAAATTTACAGTCAGTTGCAATGTAAAAGTAAAGTTGTGCAAAATCACTAACCAACCGTCAAAAAAATTGCACAAAAAAACACTCTGCAGTTACAGAGTGTTAAAAGTGGGAACAATAGGGCTCGAACCTATGACCCTCTGCTTGTAAGGCAGATGCTCTCCCAGCTGAGCTATGCTCCCATAAGGCACTTGATTATATTACTACATTTACACATTTTTGTCAAGCATATTTTTTACCTATCATTACTTATTTTTATCAATAAAAATTATCTCGTCAGCCTTAACCATACTAAGCTTTTCTCTGGCTATCTTTTCAACATACTCATCTTCATCGCTGTATTTAATGCGGTCCTTAAGCTCGTTATTGTACTGTGCCGCCTCTGCCGACTGTCTTGCAAGCTCGGTAATTTCACTTTCAAGCTCAAACTTCTTTTCGGCTCCATAATACATAGGTACAGAAAATATAACTATAATAAAAATAAGGCAAAAAGCGAATATTAAATTTTCTTTACTTTTTCTTTTCTTTACTGGTCCGCCTTTCAACCCTGTCACTCCCGTTAGCTTTACTGAAACAAAACAACTTACCCTTCAAAAATCCAGTTCCTATTTTCTCATATTTTTTAATTTTTTTCAATAGTTTTTTTACAATTTTGTTAAATTTATATAGACATTTTTTGATTTTTTTTGCAGGAAGTACACACAATTTTCCAATTAATACCAAAGGTATGCAAAATATGTGCACAATTACCATTATTATCCTCTTTATAAACAGCGTAACGGCAACAGCGGGCTTCATAAAAAAGTTGCTGAAAACACCAAAATACAGTACCATACCTATTATAGGAGCGGCAACCGAAAATACTCTTAAAACCCCGTTGCTTTCCCACAGCAAAACCATCATAACCCCAAGGGTAAATATAAGCCAGAATATTAAATCCTCAGCCTGTACCAAAAATACACTATGCCGCATAAGCCTTCTGAATACACGTATAAAATCATAAACAAGACCGGCGCCCATACCCACAAGCACCAATGTAAGAAATACTCTTGCCTGCTCCGACATTGATAATATCACTTATATCACCTACCTGAACAGCTTGCCCAAAAATGTGCCTTTGGGGCTGAAATAACTGTCGCTGTCCTCATAGGTGAAGCTGTCTACAGTTCCGTCAAGAGCCATATCTCCCTTTTCCAAATTAAGGCTGTCTATATGCAACCCCTCGCCCTTTATAATGATAATTCCACAGTCCGTATCCGCTATTACCGAAAGCTCGTCAAAGCTTATAACCTCCAGTACTCCCGTCAAAGTCATTCTTCCCCTTTTCTCCAGCATAAGGGTATGCTTGCCTTCCAATCTCTGTTCCATTAAAATTTCACCCCAAAATCAGATTTATAACACAATTTATGCTTATCCAAGGTGAAATATTACCACAGTACAAAAACGTGCCCACGGCATTGGTACTCCACTGTCACTACAGGCTTTTATAAGCTGAAGAGATAATATAAAATATTTTCAGTTTTATTTTTTTTCGTTAATTATTTTCTCTACCTTCTTCTTAACCCTTTGGAGGGCGTTATCAATGCTTTTTTCGTCTTTATTTATCCTTTCGGCAATTTCCGTATAGCTTTTTCCCCTTAAATAAAGGGACAGTACACGTCTTTCAAGGGGACTGAGTGCAACGGCAATTCTTTTTTCAATGCTGTTTTTTTCCTCTGTATCAATAATCATCGCTTCGGGATTTGAGCTGATGTCATAGCTTAAAAGCTCTATATAGGTACACTCGTCATTTTCATCATAAACGGAACGGTTAAGGGACATATATGAATTAAGCGGTATGTGCTTTTGCCTGCCGGCAGTTTTTATGGCGGTAATTATCTGCCTTACAATACAGAGCTCCGCAAAGGAAAAAAAGTTTGACTGCTTTTCACCCTTAAAGTCACGTATAGCCTTATACAGACCTATCATACCCTCCTGTATAATATCCTCTCTGTCTGCGCCAAGCATAAAATAGCTCCTGGTCTTTATACGCACAAGTCCCTTATATTTTTCAATTAAATACTCCTGTGCAAGCAGGTCGCCCTTATGTATAAGCTCAATTATCTGCTCATCAGTCAAGCTCTCAAATTTATTAAAGTAATCGTTACTGTTATTGATTTCGGTCAATTATTTTTTCCTCCTAAGTGCTTCAAGCCACGCAGCGGCATCTGCATCAAGATTATCAAAAAGCATATTATTTTTTATCGGCTTTATTGCATTAATCTGTTCCCTGATAGTCTTGTTTACGGTATCCACTTCATTTTTCAGGTCGTTTGCGGAAATCCTAACGGCGCCCCTTCCAATTATTATCACCTGTTCAAGATAATCCGAGGTTGCTACTCTTACCCTGTATCCCTTTGACAGTGCAGCCGCCGTTTTTTCTATATAATTATCCGCAGTTTCAGCCTCCTTGGTATAAACAATGTAAATGTTGTCATCCTTTTCAATACTGCCTTTACTGCCCTTTACAAGATAGGCATCAAATACAAGAATAATGTTAAAACCCTTTGCTCCCTGATAATTTTTTAATATATTTATAAGCCTGTCCCTTGCTAAATCAAGGCTTTCATCAGCAATTGTCTTAAGTTCCTTCCATGCAAAAATTATATTATAGCCATCAACAAGCAGATATTCCTGATCCAAACCGTTCACCCTTTATCCCCTGTTAAAATTTCTGCGTCGCACGACCTCATACATAATAAGACCAGCAGACACGGAGGCATTAAGTGATGATATACGTCCGTACATTGGAATACCTACCGTAAAATCACACTTTTCTTTTACAAGCCTGCTTACGCCCTTACCCTCGCTGCCTATAACTATGGCAACGGCTCCATTAAGAGGTGCATTAAAGTAAGGCTCTCCATCCATATCGGCACATGCCACCCAGATATTCTTTTTCTGAAGCTCCTCTATGGTTCTTGCTATATTTGTAACCTTTGCCACGGGCACATATTCAGCCGCACCTGCAGAGGTTTTACTTACAATAGCATTTACACCTACCGCACGTCTTTTGGGTATAATAACACCGTGGGCACCGCAGGCATCTGCCGTTCTTATAACAGCGCCAAGATTATGTGGATCAGTAATTTCATCAAGAATAATAATAAAAGGCTCCTCACCCTTACTGCGTGCAATTTCAACAATATCCTCTACCCGGCAATATTCGTATGCAGGGCACAGGGCAATAACACCCTGACAGTTATTGCTG
>CALIRN010000335.1 GCA_938042265.1 uncultured Eubacteriaceae bacterium | reverse complement strand
AACGGCGGCAGGCCCCTAAAGCTTGTTGCAAACCTGCCCTATTACATCACTACCCCCATAATTATGGGTATACTTGAGCAGCACCTCCCTGTGGAAAGCATAACCGTTATGATACAAAAGGAGGTGGCCCTGCGTATGCAGGCTGCTCCCTCCACCAAGGATTACGGCTCACTTTCCCTGGCGGTACAGTACTTCTGTGAGCCGTACCTTGTAGCAAATGTACCGCAGAACTGCTTTATGCCAAGGCCAAAGGTGGATTCAGCCGTTATCAGACTGACGCCCCATATCAATCCCCCCGTTAAGACGGAAAATGAAGAGCTTATGTTTAAGCTGATAAAGACCGCCTTTTCTCAAAGGCGCAAGACGCTGTTAAACTGCATATTCAACAGTGGCGAATGGGGTATGAGCAAGGAGGAAATTACCGCCTTTCTCACCCGAAACGGCTTTGATGAGCGTATCAGGGGGGAAAAGCTTACATTGGAGGATTTTGCAAGACTATCAGACAGCCTTAATAATCTGTAATAAAAGGTTTGCTTCTGCATAAAATAACTGTAAAAGGCTAAGGAGCAAACCATGACTACATATAACAGAATACCCGTACCAATGGGTATGGGCAAGGCAATACTTGAATACAGCGACAGCCTTTGCCGTATCACTCTGCAATTAAAGGGGATAGGCACAGACAAGCTATACAAACCCTATCTGCTGTGGGAGGACAGCTATATGCTGCTGCCTCAGCCGTTAAACATTGATAAATCGGGGCGCTGCTCCCTTAGGTGTCAGCTTGATGCGGAGCAGCCCGATAAAATACGTGCCGTAGCCGTAATATCCGAGGATTTGGAGCCCATAGCAATAGGCTATATAAACGGTGAATACAACTGGCGTAAATGCTTTATGATGAAGGAAAGCACCGATACAACCTCGGAACCTGCCGGTATGTCTTCCATCAAAGAGACAGAGCAAAAAACAGAGGAAGCCCCTCCTGCTGCGGACACTAAACAGGTATTTAAGTCCATTGTGTGTCATTTAAGCGATGATTTGCAAGAGCTTAAGCAATATGCACAAATGCCAGATTTTGATAATTCATCAGCACTGTTTGATACTCATGAAAGAGTAAGCCCCTTTTACGGCTGTCAGGGAGAATGGATTAAAATTAACCTTAAGGAGCTGGCACAGATCAATTCCCTCTGGAAATATATGAATAATCCTCTGGTGCTGTACTCCTGCCGTCATTATCACTATCTTTTGCTTGGCAGGCAAAACGGCGCCCTTACCCTGGGTATCCCCTGGGAATATGACCCCTCCTACCGTCTGGAGGCGGGAATACAGGGCTTTACGGATATTAAGCCTCAGGAAAATGCACCTCTCGAAAGGGGAGCAAAATGTTATTTACTTATGACCCTATAGGAAAGGAATTTTTACAATGCGTATAAGAAAAAAGCCCTGGGCGCAGGAGGAGCTTGACTCCAACAAGGCTATTATTGCAAGCCCTGCCGAAAACAAGGGCAAATGGAGCGAGTTTTTTGGAAATGATAACCCTGTCCACGTTGAAATAGGCTGCGGCAAAGGGCAGTTTTTATCTGCAATGAGCAAGTTGCACCCTAATATTAACTATATCGGTGTGGAAAGAGAGGAGCAGATAATTGTAACTGCCCTTAAAAAGAGCCGCTTTGCAGAGGTTGGAGAGAATATAGCCTTTATCTGCGCCGATGCCGCAGGGCTTGAGAAGGTTTTTGCACCTGATGAAATCGACAGGCTGTATATAAACTTCTGTGACCCATGGCACAGAAAAAAGAAGTGGGCAAAGCGCCGTTTAACACATAAAAACTTCCTTAATCTGTATGAAAGACTTTTTGCCCAAAAAGGCGGCGAAATATTTATGAAAACCGACAACCAAATTTTATTTGAGTTCAGCTTAAATGAAATTGCCGATAAGGGTTGGAGACTGCACAATATTTCACTTGATTTGCATAGCTCCGATTTTCAGGGTAATGTAATGACCGAGTATGAAGAAAAGTTTTCGGGTAAGGGTATGCCTATTTATAGGCTTGAGGCTTATTATAACAGACTGCCGAAGGAAAACGATGAAAACTGCTGAGGATAAAAGCCTTTCCCTCGTGGGAAAGGCTCAAAGCAATTCAATAATACCGTAGGCTTAATTATACCACTGATTATATTATAGGTTTACTCACCACTTACACAAGTGGAGCCTATCTTACATATGATTAATTTAAGTGCAAAAAACCCTTTACAACCCCATACATAGATGCTATAATTAATAGCATAAATTTTACGGCGCACCCCTGCACAGGTAAGGGTGGCTTTAGTTTTAGATTGGGAGATTGACGAGATGAGATTAGATTTAAGGCACTCTTTTATTTTGAGTATGGAGTTCCGATGGCGTAGGTAACGTCTTTTTCTTGTCGGAATTTTATATTTAATTTAAAGGAGATTTTTTATTTTATGAGATATTTAAAACCGTTTGTAAGAGAATTTTCAGGGGATACGGAAACACCCATCACCCTGTTTTATAAGTATGTGGGCAGTGATAAGGGTTTTTTGCTGGAAAGCCGCGGCAACGGCAAAACCAACTTTTCCTTTATGGGCAAAAACCCAATGGCTGTCCTTGAGGGCAGCGACAGCCTTACCATTACCGAGGGCGACAGGGTTACAAGGTACAGCGGCAGGCTGCTTGACGGTGTAAGGGAATATATGTCGGATATTAAGGTTGAGGATAACCTGGGTATGGAGTTTATAGGCGGCGCCGTAGGCTCTGTAGGCTATGACGTTATCAGACAGTATGAAAAAATACCCGATACTAACAGAGAGGTTGTGGATACCCCTACAGTTCACCTTATGGTGTTTGATGAATTTGTTGTTTATGATCATCTCCATGACAGAATTAAGCTTATTGTCCTTGATGAGGCTGAAAATGAGGCTAAAGCAAATGCCATACTTGACAGAATGGAGGCAGAGGTTAAAAGTGCAGTACCTGAAAGCCGCTATGCCATAAGTGAAATTAAAAGCGCTAAATTCACCTCCAATATGACTAAGGAAAAGTATATGGATATGGTGAAAAAGGCTAAAAAATATATTTATGACGGCGATATTTTTCAGGTGGTACTATCTCAGAGGCTTACCGCCGATACAGACCATGAGGCCATTGACCTGTACAGACGCTTAAGGGCAATTAATCCGTCGCCGTATCTGTTTTATCTTAACTTCGGCACTTATCAGGTAGCCGGCAGCTCACCAGAAATGCTTGTTGAGGTCAGCGGAAATATGGTACGCACCTGTCCTATTGCCGGCACAAGAAAAAGAGGCAGGGACGTGTTTGAGGACGCACACCTTGCAGACAGCCTTTTAAACGACCCTAAGGAAAAAGCGGAGCATATTATGCTTGTTGACCTTGCCAGAAACGATATGGGCAGAGTGGCAAAAATCGGCACCGTTCATGTAAAGGAATTTATGCAGATACACAACTACAGCCATGTAATGCACCTTGTCAGCCTTGTAGAGGGTGAAAAACGTGAGGACAAGGACAGCTTTGAGGTGCTTTCCACCTTTCTGCCTGCGGGTACCCTGTCGGGAGCGCCAAAAATCAGGGCTATGGAGATAATTGAGGAATTAGAGGATGAAAGACGGGGGCTTTACGGCGGCGCCGTAGGCTATTTCAGCTTTAACGGCAATATGGACACCTGTATTGCAATCAGAACAATGATTATAAAGGACGGTAAGGTATATATGCAGGCCGGTGCAGGCATTGTTGCCGACTCCGTACCCGAAATGGAATATGAGGAGAGCCACAACAAGGTAAGGGCACTCGTAACATCAATAGGAGGTGAGGTATAATGGTAGTTATTGTAGATAATTACGACAGCTTCACCTATAACCTGTATCAGTATATAGGTGAGTTTGACAGTGACATAAGGGTTTTCAGAAATGATGAAATTACGGGGGAGGAAATTTTAAGCCTTAATCCCGACAGGGTTATTATTTCTCCGGGCCCCAAAACTCCCCTTGAGGCAGGCAACTGTATTGAAATCATCAAAACCGTAGGTGGTAAAATACCTCTTATGGGTGTATGCTTGGGACATCAGTCAATAGCCGTGGCCTTTGGCGCAACGGTATCCAATGCCAAAGTCCTTTGCCACGGCAAGGCGTCCATGGCGGAGCATAACGGCACAGGTGTTTTTGACGGAATTAAATCTCCCATGCAGGTAGCAAGATACCATTCACTTTCGGTTGTTGAAAGCACTCTCCCCGATTGCCTGGAGGTTACCGCATCTGCCGAGGATGAAATTATGGCAATAAGGCATAAAACAATGCCTATTGTGGGTCTGCAGTTCCATCCCGAAAGCATTTACACTCCCGAGGGTAAAAAGCTTATTGAAAATTTTATTGTTAAAGGACTGATTTAACCGACATAGTAAAGTCCTCTGCTCTAAAGCATAGAGTACTTACTGATGTATTCAGTAGGAGTGCAGGCTCCAGCTGAATACGAACGCCAAAGGCATTTTTTGCAGAGGGGTAATACGACCCACCAAGGAATAAACGTAAGGAAATACGGCAGGCATGGACTGTTTTTGCCTCAGGCAAAAATTTTAAAGTATGTAGCTTAAGCGGAGTACGAATATCCTTGATATAACAGAGTAAGCCACTGCAAGCGGTTTGGCTTACCGTAAATACTTATTTAAACAAAAAAGGACTGTCGGAAACGACAGTCCAAAATTATATATTATTCCTGAATATATGCAAGCAAAGCAATATGTCTTGCTCTCTTAACGGCTGTAGTAAGCATTCTCTGATGCTTAGCACAATTACCCGTAATTCTTCTTGGAAGAATTTTACCTCTTTCAGAAACATACTTACGCAGCTTAGCTACGTCCTTGTAATCAATAGAAGTTGCCTGCTCTGCACAGAATGCACAAACACGCTTTTTTCTTCTGCCACGCTTCTTATTAACCATGGTTATTAACCTCCTTGTAAAATATTAAAATGGTAAATCGTTATCATCGGCACTGTCCTCTGAGAAGAAGAAACCGTCCGGTGCTGAATTATTGCCTGGTGCAGGCGCCGACTGAGGATAGCTTGGCGCAGAGGACTGTGAATATTCACTGCTTGCTTTGCTCTCGCAAAAATCAAATTCCTCAACCACCACATCAGTTGCATAACGCTTCTGTCCGTTGTTATCGGTCCAGCTACGGTTTTCAAGTCTGCCTACAACGGAAATTCTGTTTCCCTTACGGAAGAACCTAGAAATATTCTCGCCGCGCTTGCCATAGCAAACACAGTTAAAAAAGTCAGCGTCAGGCCCACCCTCTCTTTTAAATGCTCTGTCTACCGCAATTGCAAAGCTTGCAACGGCCGTAGGCTCGGCAGACTGGGTATATCTGACCTCAACATCTCTTGTAAGTCGTCCGAGTAATATAACTTTGTTCATAGTTAGTCCCTCCGATTAAGCTTCTTCAGCAATAACTAAGTAACGAAGAACATTCTCCTTAATACGCATACGCTTTTCAAGCTCTACAGGAGTGCTTGGCTCTGCGCTGAAGGTAATGAATGTGTAGTAGCCCTCGTTAACCTTGTTGATTTCGTAAGCAAGTCTTCTCTTGCCCCACTCGTCAACCTTTTCGATAGTACCGCCAAATCTTTCGATAAGAGCCTGTACATCAGCGAGCTCAGCCTTAATAGCCTCCTCATCAAGGTTAGGGTTGATAACCACTGTTAATTCATACTTTTTCATTGAATTTACACCTCCTTCTGGACTTTTGGCCCTTGCCTTATGCAAGAGCAAGGATATTACAAAAACTTAATTGGTTCCTGTAACATAAAACATTCCATGTGGACATACCGCCACACAATTAGTGATTATATCATACAATTTTATCTAAGTCAAGTCTTATTTTACCTGTTTTTAGAGAGTATAATGAGTAAAAATCCCGTTTATTAAGGAGGTAAATATTATGAACGAATCACTTGATAAGCTTTTAAAAATGGCACTTGAAAATGCTGACATTAAAAAGGCTCTGCTTGCAACCCAAAACGCCGAGGACCCCCTTGACAGCTTTTGCAAAATAGCAACCAAAAACGGCTGTCCCATTACCGTAGGTGAAATGTTTACCCTTAACCAAACTCTCTGCGACAACCTGCTTAAAAGCACTAACGGCGGCGCTACCTATCCTATTGAGGATTGGGCAGATGCCTATGAAATATTTATGTCATCACTTATATAATAACAAAAAGCCCCGAAATGGGGCTTTTTATTATGCTTCTATCTCTTTACTGTGCTTAATCCTTTCATCATGAGCCTTTCTCTCATACAAATCAAGGTTTTTCTGTGCGGTACTGAGCATCAGCTTTATACGGTTAAGCTGATTAACCTCACTGGCACCCGGGTCATAATCCACGGCAACAATATTGCTCAGGCTGTTCTGCCTTTTAAGCTCCTTAATAATGCCCTTGCCCGTAACATGATTAGGCAGACAGGCAAAAGGCTGAGTACAGATATTGTTGTTTACGCCCGAATGAATAAGCTCCACAAGCTCGGCGGTAAGAAACCAGCCCTCACCCGTCTGATTGCAAAGGCTTACAATATCCTTTGCCATTTCACCAAGCTCCTTAATATTTGCAGGGCGCTCAAAGTGGTCGCTTGCCTCAAGAGCCTCGCTCATAGGCTTTCTGTAGCTTTCCACAAATTTTATGCCTATATCCGCAAGCACTGTGTTGGTATGCTTTGCACCAAAATATTTTTCCTTAAAGGTATTATTGTAAAGTGAATAGGTAAAGAAGTTTACCAAATCAGGCACAACCGCCTCCGCACCCTCGTTTTCAAGCTGAGTAACAATATCATTGTTTGCCGTAGGATGGAACTTAACCAGTATTTCGCCTACAACGCCGACTCTCGGCTTAACAAGGCTTTCATCAATAGGCAGATTGTCAAAATCCTTTACAATTGCGCGCACATTCCTTTTAAACTCACTAAAGGAGCCCTTTCTGACGGCCTTTTTACAGATTTCATTCCATTTATGATAAAGTGCATCTGTACTGCCCTTTTCAAGCTCATAAGGTCGCATACGGTAAACCACACGCATAAACAAATCGCCGTAGAGAACTGCCTGAATAAGGCCTTTTATAAATTTAATGCTGTACTTAAAGCCCGGATTTTTCTCCAAACCGCTTGCACTTACCGAAATAACAGGTATATGTCCGTACCCTGCCTTTTTAAGGGCACGTCTTATAAAGCCGATGTAGTTTGTTGCACGGCATCCGCCGCCCGTCTGGCTTATCAGTACCGAGGTATTGTCAAGGTCATAATCCCCTGACTGAAGCGCCTTAAGCATTTGTCCCACAACAATAAGGGCGGGATAGCAGGCGTCATTATTTACATATTTTAAGCCTATATCTATACATTCCCTGTCGATTGCGGGCATAACCACAACCCTGTAGCCTGATTCAAGAAAAGCCTCCTTGGCAAGGTCAAAGTGGATAGGCGCCATCTGCGGCATAAGAATGGTATGGTTTTTCTTCATCTCTTTGGTAAAGATTATCCTTGGTTCACGCTTAACCGCCTCGTGAGGCTTAAAGCTGCGCACACGTCTTTCCTCCAAAGCCGCAAGCAGTGAACGTATGCGGATACGCACAGCGCCCAGATTGCTTACCTCGTCAATTTTAAGCAGGGTATAGATTTTCCCCGTTGCAGCCATTATATCGTGTACCTCATCGGTTGTAACCGCATCAAGACCGCAACCAAAGCTGTTAAGCTGAATAAGCTCAAGGTTTTCCTTATTTCTTACAAAGGCTGCCGCAGCATAAAGTCTGCTGTGATATGCCCACTGGTCACGCACATTAAGCGGACGCTCCACATCGCCCAGATGCGCCACACTGTCCTCCGTAAGTACCGCAACACCGTAGCCCGTAATCAGCTCAGGGATACCATGATTTATCTCCGGGTCAAGGTGGTAAGGTCTGCCTGCAAGAACAATGGCGGTCATGCCTGCTTCCTCAATATATTCAAGGGTTTCCTCACCTTTTTTGCGTATATCCTCCCTGAACTGCTGCCATTCCTTCCATGCGCTCTTTGCCGCACGCTTAACCTCCGTAGCAGGGATTTCAGGAAATTCCTCACAAAGGCGCTTTGCCAAAAATTCCTCATCCTGCAGGCTGAAGAAAGGATTGCGGAAGTCAATACCATTATCTCTTATTTCCTCAACATTGTTTTTGATATTTTCGGGATAGCTGGTAACAATAGGGCAGTTATAGTGATTATCCGCCGTTTCAATCTCCCTGTGCTCATAAGCGATACATGGATAGAAAATAAATTTTACGCCGTCATTTATAAGGGACTCAATATGTCCGTGAGCAATCTTTGCAGGATAGCAGGCAGACTCACTTGGGATTGAGTCGATACCCATTTCATAAACGGAACGGCTGCTCTTAGGGCTCAGCTTAACGCTGTAACCCAGCTCGGTAAAAAAGGTAAACCAAAGAGGATAATCCTCATACATATTAAGCACCCTTGGCAACCCCACAACGCCCCTAGGCGCTTTATCAGGATCCAGAGGATTATAGCTGAAAAGCCTTTTATACTTATAATCAAAAAGATTTGGCACACAGCTGTCATTAATCTCTCTGCCAAGGCCTCTTTCACAGCGGTTACCCGAAATAAAGCGTCTTCCGCCGCTGAAACGGTTTATCGTCAACAGACAGCTGTTTGCACAGCCCTTACAGCGTGTAAGTGTAGAGGTAATCTCCAGCTCGTCAAGCTGTTCTTCATTTAAAAGGGTCGATCTTTCACCCTGTACATACTTTTCCCTTGCAATAACGGCAGCACCGAAGGCACCCATAATACCGCTTATATCGGGGCGTACTGCCTCTCTTGAGGAAATCAGCTCAAAGGCACGGAGTACAGCCTCATTATAAAAGGTACCTCCCTGTACAACTATATGCTTACCCATATCCTTAGGGTCGGTAATCTTGATAACCTTAAGGAGAGCATTTTTAATTACGGAATAGGCAAGACCTGCGGAAATATCCGCAACCTCTGCGCCCTCCTTCTGAGCCTGTTTAACACGTGAGTTCATAAACACCGTACAGCGTGAGCCAAGGTCAATGGGGTTTTTGGCAAAAAGCGCAACCTTGGCAAAATCCACAACAGAATAACCCAGGCTCTTTGCAAAGGTTTCTATAAAGGAGCCGCAGCCTGAGGAACACGCCTCATTCAGCAGAACATCATCAATAACACCGTCCTTTACACGCATACACTTCATATCCTGACCGCCGATGTCAAGTATGGAGTCCACCTCCGGCTCAAAGAATGCTGCCGCCTTATAATGGGCAACGGTTTCAATCTCCCCCAAATCCACCATAAGAGCCTCCTTGATAAGGCCCTCGCCGTAGCCCGTAACACAGGCCTTTCTAATTTCACAGCCCTCAGGGATAAGCTTGTAAATCTGCTTAAGAGCCTTCATAACCATTTTAAGGGGGCTGCCCTCGTTGCCTGCATAAAAGGAGTAAAGCAGAGTACCGTCCTCACCGATTAATGCAAGCTTTGAGGTAGTGGAGCCTGCGTCGATACCCAAAAACAAATCACCCTTATAGTCAGCCAAATCAGCCTTTTTAACCTTATCCTTATCATGCCTTGCCTTAAACTCCTCATACTCCTGCTGCGAGGCAAAAAGAGGGTCAAGACGATTAATTTCCATAGTGAGATGCTTTTCACTGCGCAAATTTTTAATAAGCCTTTCAAAGGTAAAGCTTTCTGAATCCTCCGAAGCAAAGGCGGAGCCCATAGCCGCAAACAGATGAGAGTTATCCACATCAATAACCTCATCGTCAGTTAAGTTAAGCACATCAATAAACCTTGCCTTAAGCTCGGTTAAAAAGTGGAGAGGTCCGCCTAAAAAGCACACATTGCCCTTAATCGGCTTACCGCAGGCAAGACCGCTTATTGTCTGATTAACCACTGCCTGAAATATTGAAACGGCAAGGTCGCTTTTTGCGGCACCCTCATTAATAAGGGGCTGAATATCGGTTTTGGCAAACACACCGCAGCGTGCCGCAATGGGATAAATAACATTATAGGTTTTGGCATACTCGTTAAGCCCTGCTGCGTCCGTCTGCAAGAGGGTAGCCATCTGGTCTATAAAGGAACCTGTACCGCCTGCACAGATACCATTCATACGCTGTTCAACGCCACCTTTAAAATAGATAATTTTGGCGTCCTCACCGCCTATCTCAATAGCAACATCAGTGCGCGGTGCCCTTTTCTCAATAGCCCCCGCTACTGCAACAACCTCCTGTATAAAGGGTATACCAATCCATTCCGAGATGGAAAGACCTCCTGAACCCGTTATTTTTGCACTGAAGGTAATATCACCCAAAGCCTTGTAAGCATCATTTATAAGCCCCAGCAGAGTTTCCTGAATGTTGGAAAGATGCCTGCGGTAATCGCAAAAACAAATATTATCCGAACCGTCAAGCACAACCAGCTTAATGGTTGTTGAGCCTATGTCTATACCTGCTTTGTAAGTATTCATTGCAATTCTCCTAACCAAAATCAAACATATATGTAAATAAATTTAACTGTAACATAAAAATGAGCCTATTGCCCATTTTGTTATTATTATATATTAATAGGTAGAAATTTTCAAGCGTACAATTTAAGGAAATTGTCGAATTGTGTATAAAAGCATATAATCAGTCTCCAAGCCGCTCCCATTGCCTCAATAAAAAACACCCTGCCAGTGCAAGGTGTAAAGTCAGGGATATTCGTACTCCGCTTACGCTGCGTACTCATAACCAAGTGTTGCTTTTGCAGCATTTTTCATCAGGAGCTTTTACTCCTACTGAAAAATAAGCAACTCCCACCGCCTATAGAGGCGGGGACTTCCTTACTTGGTTAAATCAATCCGACAACACAATTTTTGCAATATCAACAAGCTTTCTGCCTGTATCCATACTTTTTTTCTGCATATAACGGTGGGCCTGCTCCTCTGTCATGGAATATCTGCCTATAAGGGTACGTTTAGCCTGAAGAATAATTTTTTCCTCCTCAGGGTTTCGGCTTTTGCCAAGCCTTACACAATCGTCCATAGATGCAAGCATATTAAGGGAACAGACAAGGTCTATCCTCTGCAGCGGTACCGCAAGCTTGAATACACGCTCATTTTCACATTCATCAAGCTGAGTGCGTTTGCCAACCATAATTATATTCATATTTTCAGGTACATCCTCAATAAAATCCAGTATGTAATCGTCATTAAAACGGTAACCGCAGACAATAATACCGCCTTCATAGGCGTGCACGTACTTTTTCAGCTCGGCAAGGCTGGTTGCAACACAGGCAACATTCATACCGTTTGCCAAAACAATTCTGGCAATGCTGACTGCTACCTTTTTGCTGGAAAATGCTACAAATACGTTGTTGTTTTTCATATAATTCAACTCCGATTAAAATTTTTCCTAAACACAACTTTCCGGCATATTCCTAAAATGCCAAAAAAATCAACACATTGATATTCTACCAAAAAAGCCGTATACGGTCTAGTAAACATTATTAGGAAATATAGGTTTTTATGTAAAATTTTTAGGATATTGCCGATTTTATGTAAAAACTTTGCCCCTATTTATTAATCCTCAATACATAAGTGCCCCTGTAAATTATATACAAGGGCACTGTAAATTATTAATAAAACAATTAATTATTATTAATAAACTGCAAGGTAGTTGTCAAGCTCCCACTGGCTTACAAACATTCTGAAGGCATCCCACTCTGCCCTCTTGCTTGTTACAAAGGCATTGTAAGCGTGCTCACCGAGAACAGTCTTAACAAAGCCGTCCTCCTCCATAGCAACAATCGCCTCATAAAGGCTGCCGGGAAGATTTTTAACACCCAGAGCATCTCTCTCCTCCTGCGTTGACTTAAACAGGTTAACATCAACACTCTGTGGAGCAGGAAGGTTTCTCTTGATACCGTCAAGACCTGCCGCAAGACAGCAAGCAAGTGCAAGGTATGGGTTGGTAGCAGGGTCAGGACTTCTGAGCTCTACTCTTGTACCGGCACCTCTTGACGCAGGAATTCTGATAATATCCGTTCTGTTAGATGCTGACCATGCTATGTAGCATGGAGCCTCATAACCGGGAACAAGACGCTTGTAGCTGTTTACAAGAGGATTAGTGATTGCCGTAAAGCCTGCAACATGCTCAAGAACACCTGCAATAAAGCTGTATGCTACAGAAGAAAGCTGTAAATCATCGGATGGGTCAAAGAAGGCATTCTTACCGTCCTTGAAAAGTGACATATTTGTATGCATACCCGAACCGTTGATACCAAAGATTGGCTTTGGCATAAAGGTTGCATGCAAGCCGTACTTCTTAGCAATAGTCTTAACCGCAAGCTTAAAGGTCATAACATTATCGGCAGTCCTTAAAGCATTTGCATACTTAAAGTCAATCTCGTGCTGACCCATAGCAACCTCATGGTGAGATGCTTCAATCTCAAAGCCCATTTCCTCAAGTGTAAGACAAATGTCACGTCTTGCATTTGTACCAAGGTCAACAGGGTCAAGGTCAAAGTAACCTGCCTCATCATTTGTAATTGTAGTAGGTCTGCCATCCTCATCTGTGTGGAATAAGAAGAACTCACACTCGTTGCCTACGTTAAAGCTGTAGCCCATAGCCTCAGCCTCTTCCATAGTCTTTTTAAGGATATTTCTTGGGTCACCCATAAATCTTTCACCTGTTGGTGTATAAACATCACAGATAAGCCTTGCAACCTTACCTGCCTGTGGACGCCATGGGTAAATTACAAAGGTGTCAAGGTCAGGTCTTAAGTACATATCTGACTCCTCAATTCTTGCGAAGCCCTCAATTGAAGAACCGTCAAACATCATACCGTCATCAAGCACCTTTTCAAGCTGTGAAAAGGTAATAGCAACGTTCTTTGGTACGCCTAAAATATCGATAAACTGAAGACGGATAAACTCAACGTCCTTATCAATACATTCCTTTAAAATTTGTTCCTTAGTGTAAGTAGCCATTTTACAAAAATCCCCTTCCATATAAGAATTTGATTAATTATTTTGTCGGTACTAACCATGCCCTCATATAACAGCAAGCTACACTGTTATATCAAGGCACACCTGCACCGATAAGGTACAACGGGCAGTAATTACTAAATAAAAAAGGGTATCCAAATAACTTTGTATTTGAACACCCTTGCCCTATGCCGTAATTATAGCCGTATATTTTGTAAATGTCAATCATTTTTTACCAAAAAATATAAATTAGGCAATCTCAACCAAAACCACCCCACCTATGAAATATTTTTTGGTAAAAATGCAGGTTATCTTTTTAAAACATAAATATTTTTACTGTTTTTAGCCAATAGCGATTACATATTTATGTCTT